>JAVETN010000013.1 GCA_034006035.1 Desulforegulaceae bacterium | reverse complement strand
TACGATCCAGGCCGCAACGGCGGAGACTTCGACAAAGTTGAGGTAGTAGATAGTTGTTAATTTTTTTTAACTCAGGTGGGTCAAATTTCGGTTGCAAAGAGGGGTCATTTTTCGGTTGCAAAAAACACTCCATGCTTTTCTTTCTGCCTTTTAGCATAGTGAGCAGCTTGTACAAACATACCTCCGGAACCACATGCAGGATCAAGTATCTTTCCTTCTCTTGGTTTTAGAACCTCTACCATATATTGTACCACCGTTCTAGGAGTAAAGAACTCTCCTCCACCTTGTCCTTCTTTTAGGGCAAAGTTACCTAAGAAGTATTCATATATTTCTCCGAAGATATCGTTTTCTATATCTATTGGTATATCGTTAAAGTTTCTAAGTAATCTATTTAATATTTTATTGTTATCTTCTTTGCTTAGATTGTGATAACTGTCTTTTGGTAGTATTCCAACTAGTTCAGGGGAATATTTTTCTATGCCCTCTATAGCTTCTTTAATCTTTTTTGCTATATCTTCTTCTTCGCTTAAATTTAATAAATAGTCATATCTTGATTCTTTAGGAAGATAAAATCCACATTTTTCTATTGCTATTTCCTCCATAGGCTTTTCTCTTCTTCCACCTTTTAGTTCTTGGTATTCTTTATTTATTTCTTCTTCATATGTATGGTATTTGCTATCGGCAAACTTTAAGAATATAAGCCCTAATATTGGAGTTGAATACTCTGATGCTTTTAGCCCTGTATTTGCTCTTAGTTCATCTGCAGTATTCCATAATCTTTTTTCTAAATCTTTTATTGTTTGTGTATTCAAATCAATTTTCTCCTGGTTCTATAATATCCCAATCCATTATATTTATTTCCAACAAATCTGATATTTTTCATTTAGTTATAACCGCTTAACAACCCTGTTTTTTACAAAAAAAAAAGACTAGATAACACAAACCACAATAACCACAAAAAAAATGCATTTTTAAGATAATAAAAATGCATTTTAAAAATATAAATTTAAGTTTTATTTCTTTTTGTTAATTTTACTGTTTTTATCTAAAAATTCATCAATTGAAGCTTTGGTAGAATCTAGAGTGCAAAGAGTTGCAAAATGATAATTAGTTAGCTCAATTGCGTCTTCAAAATTCATATCTTCAATCTGATAAAACGATTTTTTACCTAGCTGCATTGTTACAGGATTTTTGTCAGCCAATTTTTTTGCATATTTTTTTGTTTCTTCAATTAAATCTGCTTCAGCCACTATTTTATTAATTAAGCCAATTTCCAAAGCTTTATCAGCATTGATAATATCTCCAGTCATAATTAATTCAAGAGTTCTTTTTCTGCCCAAGCTTCTTAAAAGAGGTACTGCCGGACCCATACAAAACAATCCTACATTGATGGCAGTCGCACCAAATTTAGCTGTATCACTGGCAATAGCCAAATCACATCCAGCAACAAGTCCTATTCCATTTGCTACAGAAATTCTATGAACTGAAGCAATAACAGGCTTAACCATGTTTGCTATGGTTAAATTCATTTCCCCCATTAACCTAACCCAGTCTAAGTATGATTCCATGGACTTTCCATCAACATAATTTACATCTATTCCTGTGCAAAAATTTCGCCCATTAGCATTAATAACTATCACATTAACACTGGAATCCTTGTCAAACTCCTTCAAAGCATGATTAAGTTCTGTTGCCATTTGAATGTTAAATGTATTATTTTCTTCAGGACGATTTAATGTTATTGTGCCAACCTTGTCTTCTGTTGAAGTTATCACAGCATTGTAATTCATTTTTACCTCCTGCTTTTAATAATTTAATATGTCTAGAAATTTTATGGATTATATCATCATTCAATATAAAATAATATTATTCAAATTTTTCTTCCAAAGAAGTCAAAAAACAAAGAACTCAAAACAGGTGGAGTGTGAGTAAATGACAGAGATTATTTATTCAGGTAAATTAGAGGATAGATTGGGAAGTAAAGTGTCTTATAAATCGGCAAAGGAAACTTTCTGGGAAGCAATAAAAATACACTACAAGCTCTTGAAAAATAAAAGCAGAATTGGATATTTTTTTATTGACCCCCTGATAAATAATTTTGAAGCGGCAAATAAATTTTATTTTAGGGTATTTGATTGCCAGTCAATTTGTAAAATTAATACCTATAAAAGTGGGGCTGGGCCCATACAGGCATTATCTGATGCAAAAGAACTTATCAACTATGATCTCTATGATGCGGTATTTATTTTTGGCTATGAACCATTACTCACCAATAAACAAATTTATGGGAAAGAAGCTATAACTCAAGCCATGAGAATTTTTCCAGATAAGAGCATCTTAGAGTGTTACAATCATCTGGCAAAGAATCTTTGCAGAAAACATTGTTTATCTGAAGATGAATTCATTTTTCTTTGTGACCAATTATACCTGAACTATAAAAAAACCTATGAAAATATACTAGGCTTGGAAGTAGAAGGAAAACGGGGCAAGACACTAAGTGATCTGGGGGCAAATTTATTTCAATTGACTGACTGTGCAAACCCCAACATTGATTTTTCCGGAGGAATTATTGTAACCAGCAAAAAAACATCCAAGCTTTTGCAGATCCCTGAAAATAAAAAAGTAAAAGTCACAGGTGCAAGCTATTGTATGGTCCAGGGCTCACCACAAAGAATAGATGAAATTGTCGGTAAAAAAGGAAATATATTTCCACACTTGAAAACTGCTGTTAAGGCTGCTGCCAATCAATCAAATTTAAATGTTGTTCAGGAATTTAAAAAAGGCAACTTATATCTCGAAGCTTATACCTGCTATCCACCAATTCCAATGGCCTTTTTGCTCGCTACAGAAATTGTGGGCGATATGGCCCAATTACCTGCAATATTAAAAGATTATGAAATCACCATAACAGGAGGAATGAACTTTGCTAAGGCACCTTGGAACAATCCAGCCCTCAACGGAGTCATAGAGATGTATCAAAAATTAAAAAATGCAAAAAAGTCGTCGTATGGACTTGTACACGGAAACGGCGGCATAGGAGAGGTGCAAGGGGTTGCTATTTTTAAGACCTCCAACAATTAAGGCAATTAAGGCAATTGTTGGATAATCATTTAATTAAAACAGCTTTAAAAAATAACAAATCCTATTGAATTAAGTTGCCAAGCAAAAAGCTCTACCCATTACCCAGATCTTTTATTCGAGGCTCGTTCCCAAGCTCCAGTTCTGCGACTACCCACACCTTTTATTTAGGGATATTCCAGCAAAGAATATCCCTCGCACATAATTCGAGGCTCGTTCCCAAGCTCCAGCTTGGGAATGTAAGCATATGAAATAACAGAACTTATTTGTAAAAACACATAAAGCAAGCTGATTAATCAGCAAGCTCTTTTATCTGAAACATGGGTTACCAAGCAGGAGCTTGGGAACCAGCAAACTTCGAGTTTGGCCTAGGCTCATACTTGTTCAGGACTCGTTCCCAAGCAAAAAGCTTGGGAACTGGCAAATCTATTAAAAAACTTGATTATAATTATTTTATAAATCTAAGACTGGATCTGAATTCCAGTTCCTTTGACTATATCTTCAGCTCTTATCAGGGCATAGGTTCCAGGAGCTTTTTCAATTTCTTTGAACTTTCCTTTTCCAGGTATTCTTTTTGGAACCAGTTTGCCTGAAAACTCAGAATTCCATTCATACCAGTCAACCCACCATGAACCTTTTTTCTTTTGAGTTTTTTCTAAAAACTCCTCAGGAGAATCAAAATCCAACTCTGCAGCTCTGTATCCGTACTTCCTTTTAAAAGGAGGGTTAATAACTCCCACCACATGACCTGAACCGCCTAAAACAAATCTTACTTTTCCTGGAAAAAGCAAAGCTCCTTTAAAAGCAGCTTCCCACAGGACTATATGATCATTTTCAGTTGAAAGAAAATATGAAGGAACCTTAACTTTTGAAAGATCAATTGGAACTCCCTCTATTGTTATTCCGCCGGGTTTTTTAAGCCTGTTTTCCCCATACATACTCTTAAGATAAAAAGCATACATTTTCTTTGGAAGATTTGTTGCATCAGAGTTCCAATACAAAATATCAAAAGGAATAGGACCCTTGCCTTTGAGATAATAACGAACAGCATATGACCAAACAAGATCGCTTGGGTTTAGCATATTAAATGTCTGGCCAAGAATCCTGCCGTCTAAATATCCAACCTCTTCCATGTCCTCAATTGTTTTTTCCACCTGTGATTCGTCCAGAAAATTTCCAAGTTCACCTGGCTTTGAAAAATCAATCAATGTTGCCATATAGGTGAGCGATGCAAATTTTTGCTTATTAATTGCTTCCAAATAAGCTGCTGTTGTAGCAAGAAGAGTTCCACCTGTACAATAACCTATACCAGAAACTTTTTTGGACTTGGTTATTTGTTCAATAACATCAAGAACTTCAACCTGACCTTCAAGGATATAATCTTCGTATCTTTTTTCTGAATGCTTTTCTGAAGGATTTACCCATGAAATTACAAAAACAGTATAGCCCTGCTCTATAAGCCACTTAATCAGGGAACTTTCCTCATTTATATCAAGGATATAATATTTATTGATAAAAGGGGGAGTGATAAGAACCGGTACCTCAAAAACACTTTGTGTTAAAGGGCTGTATTGAATAAGCTGAAGAAGATCGTTTTGATAAACAACACTTCCTTTGGTAAGGGCAATATTTTTCCCGGGTTTAAATGCACTGTCATCTGAAATTTTTATATCAAGAGTTCCGTCTTCGCAGCTTAAATCATCTAGAAAATTCTCAAATCCCTTTAAAAGATTTTCACCTTTTCTATCAAAAGTATGCTGAATAATTTCAGGGTTTGTAGCTAAAAAATTCGCAGGGGAAACTGCTTCAAGAAATTGTTTTGTATAAAAAGCCACTCTTTTCTTTTTATCAGGATCAATATCTTCAAGACTTGCAACGGCTTCTTTAATGTTTTTGTAATTTATCAGATAAAAATCCCGCATAAGCTGAAAAAAAGGGTTTCTATTCCATTCCGGGGATCTAAATCGTCTATTTGTCATTGTTCTTTCTTTTCTTTTCTCCAAATCAAAGAAATCAACAACTACATCAGAGGAAGCTTTACTATAATCTTTCATAGTTTTAAGAGTTAAATTAAAAACAGTTTCCGGATTTAGTGCAAACTTTTGAAAAGCTTCTAAAAAATCAAAAAACACTGCAGGCTCAGGAAGCTCTGTTTCAACCCTGTTCATTGCAAAAGCATCAGCCAGGCACAATTGTTTATCTACATACTTGACCATAAGCTCAGACATTTTCTTTAAATCAAAAACACTTAAATTTTCATTTTCCTTACCCATTTAACCCCCTGTTTTAAAGACGAAATTATAAGTTTCTTCTTACATCCAACAATCAACTTTAGATTTGATGCTTATAAACTTTTAATCTGATTTTGCCTGTTTCAACTGGGCTTCAATTAAAACATTGACAAAATCTTTGTTTTTTATTTCCCTGATATCAATTAATAATTTAATCTCACTTCAGCGATTGTCAAACTTGATACTTAATCACTGAACAAAAATCTGGTCTGGAGGAATAAAATGAACGACTCATACATACCCACAAGAAAAGAAGCATTAGAACTTTTAAAAGAATATACAAAAACAGAAGGGCTTATTAAACATGCCCTGGCTGTTGAAGGAACAATGAAACATTTTGCATTAAAATTTGGAGAAGATCCAGAAAAATGGGGAATTATAGGTCTTATCCACGACCTTGATTACGAAAAATGGCCTGATGAACATTGTAAAAAAACAAAGGAAATTCTTGAAGAAAACAATTGGCCAAAAGATTATATAAGGGCTGTAATGAGCCATGGCTACGGTATATGTACAGATGTTGAACCTGTCCACAAAATGGAAAAAGTTCTTTACGCAATAGATGAGCTTACAGGGCTTATAAATGCTTCTGCCCTTGTAAGACCAAGTAAAAGCATTTTAGACATAAAGCTCAAGTCCGTTAAAAAAAAGTGGAAGGACAAAAGCTTTGCAGCTGGAGTGAACAGAAGTACAATTGAAAAAGGGGCAAAAATGCTTGAAATTGACCTGGGCGAACTTATGTCAGAAACAATTGAAGCAATGAAAACTATAGCTGATGAAATTGGACTTAAAGGGAATTTATAACCCAAAATTAAAGCCTGAATTAAGCGTTTAATATTTTTAAATACAAAACCTTTAATTAACTCAGGCATAAAGCTTATGCCGTATGATTTTATACGGCATTTATTTAACCTTTTTTAAAAACTTAAAAACTGTTTCAACCTATGAAAACGCTGGTAATATTTAGCAAGCTATCAATCGTAATCAAAAAATTCCTTAATCAAAAACTTCTTTTACTCTTCCCACCTGACCGTCTTCAAGCCTGACCTTTATTCCATGGGAATGTTTTTTTGATTTTGTCAAAATATCCCTAACAATTCCCTTGGTAAGAGTGCCTTTTCTCTGATCTTTTTTTAATACAATATTTACACTTGCTCCGGGTTTTATATTATCTCTTAATTGTCCATTCATTTATATTTCCATTTTTTAATATTTAACTTATAAAACTTATCAGCTATGCAAATCCACATGCTTTTCTCCCACCAGATCAAAACCTTTTTCAAGAATAAGTTTTAAACAGGCATCAACACTTGGCCCATGATACTTCACACCTCTTCCTTTGCGAATTTGGTTAAGAGATGCCTCAACTCCAAGGGAGGGCCTATAAGGTCGGTGGGATGACATTGCCTCAACCACATCGGCAACTGTAAGGATTTTGGCCTCCAAAAGTATTTCTTCATCTTTAAGTCCTCGTGGATAACCCGAGCCGTCAAGAAGTTCGTGGTGCTGATAAACAATTTCTGCCACAGGCCATGGGAAATTGATATTTTTTAATATATCATAGCCTATTTCAGCATGGCATTTTATAATTTCCTGTTCCTGGGATGACAATAAAGTCGGCTTTGACAAAAATTCTGATGGAAGGGCAATTTTTCCTATATCATGTAAAAGAGCTGCAAAATGGAGTCCTTCAATCTGTTTTTCAGGAAGTCCAAGCTCCCTTGCAATTGCACAGGCAAGCTTATCAACTCGTTCTTGATGACCTGCTGTATAAGGATCCCGTTTTTCCTCTGCTGCTACAAGAGATTTAACTGTTTCCTCAAGATTGGAATGAAGGCGATCCCTGCTTTTTTTAAGAGCTTCCATTGCCATTTTACGAACACTGATATCCCTGGTAACCCCTCTATAGCCCAAAATTTCGCCTTTTTCTGAAAAAACTGGAACAGCATTTATTTCCAAAACAATATTTTGCCGGTTTTTCCCAAGACAGGTAACCTCAAATCCCTTAAATGGTTTTTGTAAACTAATCAGTTCCTCATAAGGCTCCTTGTAAACACTTTTTAAAACCAAAGGAACAAAGTCAATTATGGTTTTGCCCTTTGTTTCGTCGCTTGGCAGGCCAAACAAATCCTCTGCCCTTGGACTGGAGTAGGTAAATCTGCCTTTTTCATCACTTTCCCATATCCAGTCACTTGTGGTTTCCAAAAGACTGCGAAACCTTTCCTTACTTTCTTTTAAAGACTCCATAAGTTTTTGGCGTTCAAAAAAAGTTTTGATCAATTCCCGATCCATTTTCATTGTCTGCCTGATTGAATAAAGGGAAAGACTAAGAACAAGACCCAAAATTCCAATTGAAACAGCTAGAAGCTTGTTTCTAATGGCATTTATTTCAGAATAAATATCATTAGTATACATTCCTGTGCCTACAATCCAGCCCCAGGGTTCAAAGATTTTAGTATAAGATGTTTTGGGAGAAATTTTTCCAGGCTGATCTTTCCATTGCCAATGATAATCAATGTAGCCAAAGCCTTTTTCCTTAACAACCTGATTAAATTTTAAAAACAAATTTTTAATCTGTTCATCTTCTATATCAGCAATTTTTTTATTTTGAATATCAGGATGATAGGGATGCAAAATTATCCTGGGTGTTGTATCTGTAATCCAGAAACAATCTTTTAATTCTGGCCCATAACGGAGCTTTCCAATTCTTAAAACTGCACGGAGTTTTGCTTCATCTGTGCTTAATTCTCCTGAAAGTTCACGCTCCCTATAGCTTTCAACAAGACTCCACACAGTTTCTGTAAGTTCTTTTATCATTTCTTTTTTTCTTAAAACAAAACTTTTTTCTATATGGGGAAGGAAAATAAAAAAAATTACAATCACGAAAAGCAAAATGGTTGTGATTGCAGGAAGTGCTATTCTAAAAGAAGTGTTATTGGAAAACTTTATAAATTTTTTTACAGGCATAACAGCCTACCTTGGGTTCAAGTTTTACTTATTTCCTGAAAAAATCTTTGGCCTGAATTAAAGTTATCCAAACATTTATTTTTCAGTCAAGCTTATTTCGAAAGATATCAAACAAACCAGGACTTAACAATTTAAATACAAGCATATTATAAGCCATGCTGTCTTTTTAAACAATGTTCTGTCAATCCTAAGCCCAAATAAAGTTTAGGCAAAAACTTAGAAACTTCACCCAAAAACAAACTTGTTGTTTTTTCATTTTCAATAGATGTAATATGTTAATAATCTTATTGAACTTTAAAAAGGACTAGAAAATGCAAATCAAAAATCTCAAAACCAAACTCATTGCTTTAATTACAGCTTTTTTTATTTGTTTTATAAGTTTTTCCTGTGGAACAATTTTTTATCCTGAAAGAAAAGGCCAAATTTCTGGAAAAATAGATCCAGGAGTTGCTGTTTTAGACGGACTAGGCCTTCTTTTCTTTCTTGTTCCCGGAGTGATTGCCTTTGCAGTGGATTTTTCAAATGGGACAATTTATCTGCCCCATGGAAATTTTGCAGAAAACAAATTAGAAATTGACAAGATGAAGAAGATAAAATCGCAAAGCCAACTTACCCAAAGCGAAATTGAAAGAATTGTAAAGGAAAATACAGGAAAAGAAATTAATTTTGAACTTGCTGAAATCACAGCTATTTCAGAGTAATTAAAAACTCAGATTTACCAGAAGTTTATCATAGTTTTTTTAATTTCTGAAGCTTTGATAAACTCCAAAAAAAATTTTGCAAATTAAAGGTCTGCTTAAAAAAAGAAAAAACAAAGTTTCAAGTTTTTTTACTTTTAAATAAAAAAATAAAAGCTTAAAATAAAATTTAAATTTTTTTAATTAAACCATACTCAGGAGCTATAATGAGCTTTAAAATCAACAATGTTCTTATTCTTGGTGCAGGCACCATGGGACAACAAATTGGACTTCAGTCAGCTGTTTCAGGTTTTAATGTGACAATTTACGATATTAATGAAGATTTTATTAAAAAAGCAGAAGAAAGACTTCCAAAGCTTGCCAAAAAAATTGCAGCCTCAGGAAGATTTTCCAGGGAAGCAGCAGAGGAAGGAATCAAAAGGATTAAGTTTACAACAGATCCAGATGAAGCAGGAAAAAATACTGATATTATAAGTGAATCTGTGCCTGAAGATCCAAAACTCAAAGGCAAAGTATTTGCTCAATTTAACACAATCTGCCCTGAACACACTGTATTTACAACCAATTCATCAACCCTTGTTCCATCAATGTTTGCAGACGCATCAGGAAGACCTGAAAAACTTGCAGCTCTTCACTTTCATGATCTTCAGCTTACAAATCTTGTTGATATAATGCCTCACCCAAAAACATCAGAAGAAACCCTTGAAATAGTAAGACAATTTACAAAAGATATTGACCACTATGCCATAGAACTAAAAAAAGAATATAATGGTTATGTTTTCAACAATATGCTTTCCACTCTTTTTGCAACAGCACTTACCCTTGCAAGCAAAGGAGTTGCATCTTATGAAGATGTAGACAAAGCCTGGATGGGAGTTTTAAAAGCACCCATAGGCCCTTTTGGAATGATGGATTCTGTTGGGCTTGAAACTGTTTGGAAAATAACAGATTTTTGGGCAACAACAACAAATGATAAACAATCCAAGAAAAATGCTGAATTTTTAAAAGAATTTGTTGATAAAGGACTTCTTGGAATTAAATCAAGAAAAGGGTTTTATGAATATCCAGATGCTGATTATTTTAAACCTGAATTTCTTAAAGGAATAAAATAAAGATTGATCCATTGCCGGTTTTTTTCTAGCCGGCAATGAAGTAGATATTAATGATTTGGAAAACTTTTTTCTTTCTTTTTGGTAAGAAAAATTAAAAAAACAGACCTCTTGAAAAACAGATATTTTTTTCTCATCAAGCTTTAAAATATGTCCTTTTCAGGAATGCTTAACTATTGACCTGACCATATCCTTGAAAATAAGCTTATGAAAAAAACTCATGGACACCCAATACAACCTGCCAAAAAGGCCGTCTGGTATAAAATATGCTGTTACAACAGCATGATTTCCATCAATTAAAAATTCAAGCCAGCCTTTACCTGGAAGCTTCATTTCAGCAAAAAGCAAAATCCTTTTATTTTCAACAAGATCTACAACTTTCCAAAAATCTATGGAATCACCTATCCTTAAATTTTTACTATCTCTTCTTCCCCTGCCAAGACCGTATCCTCCTGAAATTTTGTCTATGGCACCTCTTACAGACCATAAAAAATGATATCTATACCATCCCCTTTTCCCACCGGCCTTCTTCATTGATTTAAATATTTTTTCAGGAGAAATGTTTTTAAAATCAGCTTTTTCCCTTATTTTAAATACAGATGCTCCTGCAAAAGAGGAAGGCTCACAAAAAACTCCGGGGGTACAGCTTCCATCGGACCATCTGCTTATAACCTGATTAATTTCAGCTTCATGAATGGCTTTTTTTATTGCATCATCAAATTTTACAGGGGAAATATCAGGGAAATAGCTTATAGCATTTGAATTCTGTTTGATTGTTTCATGCTTAAGTCCTTCCACAAGGGGAGCTGCAATTCTTAAGGGCACAGGAGTAATAAAAACCAGCCAGTAAGAAGAAAGTTTTGGAGTAAAAAAAGGAACAGGAACAATTATTCTTTTAAGCCCCATTATTTGCGAAGCTTTTTCAATCATTTCCCTAAAACTCATAATTTCAGAGCCTATATCCACAATACAATTATCATAAGAATCAAGATCAACTGCTTTTATAAGATATGAAACAACATCATTTATAAAAATCGGTTCTGTTTTTGTTTCAACCCATTTCGGAGTTATAAGAACCGGAAGTTTTTGCGAAAGATTTTTAAGTATTTCAAAGCTTGCAGATCCTGATCCTATTATAATTCCGGCTCTAAACCAAATTGTAAGGTATTTTTTACTATTATCCGATAAAATTTCTCCGGTTTCTATTCTGCTTTTTAAATGAGGACTTGAGTTTGAACTAAGACCAAGGCCTCCAAGATAAATAACTTTTTTGACATTATTTTTTATACAGCTTTCCCTGAAATTTTTAGCACTGATTTTGTCAAGTTCTTCAAAATCTCCTTTTACTCCCATTGAATGTATAAGATAATATGCACAGTCTACACTTTCCATTGCTGAATCAAGGGATTTTTCATCAAAAGTTGAACCTTCAAAAACTTTAATTCTTGAAGACTCTGAAAACTGAACTTCATTTTTATTCATAACAAAGAGATTAAGCTTGTGGGAAGTTTCTTTTAAAAGTCTGTAAACAAGCCTGCGCCCCACATATCCGGCTGCACCTGTAACAAGAATTTTCATATTTTATCCTTATATTTAAAATTCACAAAACTTAATTAGCAACTGAACAAAGAATCATTTTTACCCAGCCCGACAGGTTGTTAGAAAACAAGTTAACCATAAACTCATCTACCTATAAAATCCTGATTTTGTTGGATCTCAATTTTTAAGATTTTCATTTCTGTTTTCTTTAATATTTTTCTACTGCCTTACAAACCAATACTGCAGATATTTTCCTGTTCTTTTTTTCTTGTACCTCTTTAAAATAATGGATATGTTTTATAAAAATTTAAATAAAAAGGTAAGCCATGAAAATAGCAGCCGGACAAATAAATCCTATTATAGGTGATTTTGAAGGAAACAAAAATAAAATCATTGAATATATAAAAAAAGCCAAAAAAATTAACTGCGACCTTATTATATTTCCTGAAATGAGTATTTGCGGATACCCGCCAAAATCTTTTTTAAAAAGAAATGAGTTTTTAAATAAATGTCAAAAAGCTGTTGAAGAAATAAGTTTGTTTACAAAAGATATTGCAATTATTTTAACCTATCCCAAAATAAGCAAAAAAGGGCTTTTAAATACTGCAGCTTTTATTAAAAACAAAAAAATTAAATCAGAAATTTATAAGTCAGAGCTTTCTTCCTGGGAAGTTTATAATGAAAAAAATTATTTTCTTCCTTTTGACGGCAAAAACAAATTAATTGATTTTAAAGGCAAAAAAATCAAACTCTCTTTTCATAATAATAACAATGAATCCTGTGACTTTTTTATTGATTTAACACCTCTTCCTTTTATAAAAAACACCATTGATAAAAGATTTGAAACCTTTAAAAATCAAGCTTTAAATCAAAACACAAAAATAGTTTTTGTTAATTTAGCAGGAGGAGCTGATTCAATTGTGTTTGATGGTTTTTCCTCATTTTTTAATAACAAAGGCGAACTTTTAAATTATGGAAAACCATTTGAAGAAGAGCTTTTAATTACAGATTTTAACAAAAGTACAAAAAAGGAATTAAAGCTCCCTTCTAAAAATGCACTTATTTTAAAAGCCCTTGAAACAGGACTAAAAGACTATTTTTATAAATCAGGATTTAAAAAGGCTGTAATTGGATCAAGCGGTGGAATAGATTCGGCACTGGCTGCGGCAATTTCAGCCAGAGCCCTTGGAAGTGAAAATATTCATACGGTTTTCATGCCTTCAGATTATACTGATCCTGAAAATGAAACAGACACTGCCCTTCTTGCAAAAAACTTTAATTTTAAAAGAGATGTGATTCCCATTAAAGAAAGTTTTGAAGCATTTCTAAAAATGTATAAAGGATTTGATAAAAGTGCCCACTCAATAACAGAGCAAAATATTCAGGCAAGAATAAGAGGAACTCTTTTAATGGGTATTTCAAACAAAGAAAATGCCCTTTTAATTGATACAGGAAACAAAACAGAAGCAATTGTAGGCTATTGCACCCTTTACGGAGATTCCTGTGGAGCGGTTGCTCCCATTGGAGATCTTACAAAAACAGAAGTCTGGGAGATTTCAGAGTATATTAATAAAATTGAAGGAAAAGAAATGATTCCTGTAAATATAATAAATAAAGCTCCTTCAGCAGAACTTAAACCCGGGCAAAAAGATGAAGACGATCTTCCTGAATATAAAACAGCTGACAAAATAATCTCAGCTTATTTTGATGAAAAAAAATCTCCAGAGGAAATTATAAAATCAGGGTTTAAAAAAGAAGACCTGGAAAAAATTCTAACCAAGTTTTATATAAGCGAATATAAAAGATTTCAGCTTGCTCCGGTTATAATGATAAGCCCACAAGTTTGGTCTCTACCAAAAAACAATCCCTTATGCTCTTTTTTCAGGGGATAAATCTTAAGGACTCAGGTGATAGATCACCAGTAAAATATTATGAATTTATACATTGAAGTTTATCTTTGCCTTCCTGTGAATGATTTCTTTATTTATGGAGTGCCAAAATACCTTGAAAAAGAAGTTGAACCAGGAAAAAGAGTGATAGCTCCTGTTGGAAACAGAAAAATAACAGGATATATAAAAAAAGTATTAAATAAAAAACCTGAAACAGACTTCCAAATTAAAGAGATTATAGAAGTTCCTGATAAAAATTCGTTTTTTTCAGAAAAACTCTTAAGTCTTTTTGAATGGATTTCAAATTATTATATTTACCCTCCAGGCCTTGTAATTAAATCAGCCCTTCCTTCTGGAATTAACCCTGATATTTCAAAAATATTTAAAACAACTCCCAAGGGACTGGAATTATTAAATGACCCAAAAAATTACACAACTTTTAAAGTCTTAAACCTTTTAAGAGACGGGGAAAAAACAGAAAAAGAACTTCTTGGCTCAGGTGTTAAAAAAAACGAACTGAACAGCCTTAGAAATAAAGATTTAATTGAGTTTGAATTTTTTATCCCAAAACCTAAAACCAAAGAAAAACTTGAAAACTTTCTTAAAAGACAAAAATCTGAATCAATAACCAAACTTACTGATAAACAAATAAGAGTTCTAGAAAGAATTCCCTTTGATAAAGAAGTTTTAAAAAAAGAAATAAGTGCAAAAGAAAAAGGCTCATCACAAGTAATTAATGCTTTGATTAAAAAAGGGCTTGTAAAAGAAAGTGAAAAAAGAGTTTTAAGAGATCCCCTTGGCGAGGCTGTGGAAAAAGACATTCCTCCTGTTTTAAATGAGGAACAGCTTCAGGCCTTTGAAAAGATAAAACCTTTTGTTGGAAAAAAATTTAAAAGGTATCTTCTTTACGGAATTACAGGAAGCGGAAAAACCGAAGTTTATTTAAATCTTGTAAAACAAGCCCTGGAATTAAAAAAAACTGCCCTTGTGCTTGTCCCTGAAATTTCTCTTATTTCCCAAACAGAAAGAAGATTTAAGGCAAGGTTTGGAGACCAGACAGCTGTAATTCATTCCAATCTATCTCCAGGAGAAAAGCTTGATCAATGGACTTTGATTGCTGAAAAGAAAAAAACAGTTGTAATAGGAGCAAGATCTGCAATTTTTGCCCCCCTTGAAAACATAGGAGTTATAGTTGTTGATGAAGAGCATGACCAATCATACAAACAAGATTCAGCTCCCAACTACAATGCAAGAGATATGGCAATTGTAAGGGCAAAAACCGAAAATTGCCCTGTGGTGCTTGGTTCTGCCACTCCTTCTATTGAAACCTATACAAATACCCAAACCAATAAGTTTGAAATCCTTTATTTAAAAAAAAGAGTAAATAAATCCTGTCTTCCTGAAGTTTCTGTTTATGATTTAAAAAAATCAGCCAAAGACAAAGGAGCTTACAGGTTTATTTCATATTATCTTGCAATGGAAATAAATAAAAGACTTAAGCAAAAGGAACAGGTTCTTCTTTTTTTAAACAAAAGAGGCTATTCAAGCTTTCTTTTGTGCAACCTTTGCTCTGAAGCTTTGAAATGCAGATTTTGCTCAGTTACAATGACATATCATAAATCAAACGAAAGTCTTGTTTGCCATCTTTGCGGATATAGACAAAAAATTCCAAAAGAATGTCCAAACTGTGCAAACCCAGAACTTGTTCACCTTGGGACAGGAACTGAAAAAATAGAAAAAGCTTGCGAATTTTTATTCAGGGATTCAACAATAATAAGGCTGGATCAGGACACAACAAGAAAAAAAGGAGAACTTGTAAAAAAACTCAAGGCAATCAGACAAAAAAAAGCAGATATTATTATTGGAACCCAGATGATTGCCAAAGGCCATGACTTTCCAAACATCACCCTTGTTGGAATAATAAATGCCGACCATGGATTTAATTTCCCAGATTTCAGAGCAGCCGAAAAAACATTCCAGGTTTTGTCTCAGGTTGCAGGAAGAACTGGAAGGGGTGAAAAAAAAGGTAAAGTCATTATGCAGACCTATAATCCCGACCATTTTTCCATTCAAACCGCAAAAACCCAGAATTTTATAAATTTTTACAAAGAAGAGATAAATTTTAGAAAGTCGCTTTTTTATCCTCCTTTTGCAAAAATAGCCCTTGTTAAAATTTCCGGTACCAAAGAAGAGCTTGCGGATCAATTTTCAAAAAAATGCAGAAATTGTCTTGAGAATTTAAAGTCTGAATTAAAATCGGAAATAATTATAATGGGACCAGCAAAATCTCCAGTTTATATTGCTGCGACAAGGTTTCGTTTTCAAATTCTTTTAAAATCAAAAACCGCAGGAGAATTAAATCTTATTTTAAAACAATTTAAATCAACTTTTTCATCCCTGCCTTCTGATTTAAGAGTTACTTTTGATATCGACCCATACTCAATGATGTAAAAAAACAAAATCAGCCCTTAATATTTTGACAGATTCATTTGACAAGCCTAAAATCAGCTCTGCTCTAGTTAAAGTTGTTTGGTTGATGATAAAAAGCTTATCCTGGGATATCTCAAATATTTAAATCTTGAGGGGAAAAAAGATGGTTCAGGCTTTTTTAGGTGTTTTTATATTTATTTTAATTTCTTTCCTTTTGAGTGAAAACAAATGCTTATAGCAATAATGAGTGACAGCCACGACCACCTTGATATGATTCAAAAAGCTCTTTTGATATGCAGGCAAAAAAAAGTTGAAGCAATTATCCATTGCGGAGATTTTATTGCTCCTTTTTCCTTAAAGCTTTTGGCATCAATTAACATACCTTTTTACGGAGTTTTTGGAAACAATGACGGTGACAAAATAAAAATGATTGAGTATACAAAAACAATTCTTAAAAATGTAAAACTCTATGAAAGATTTGGAGAAATAAACTTAAACTTTAAAAAAATAGCATTCACCCATTATTTTGATCTAGCCAAACCCCTTGCAAAATCAGAACAATACGATCTTGTGTGTTTTGGGCATTCCCATACCTGGTATTGCAAAAAAATAAACTCAACACTATTATTGAACCCTGGAGAAATAATGGGAAAAGAAGGAAGCCCGGGATTTGCTCTTTACAACACCAAAACCAGTGAAATAATAAAGGTAAAAATTTAAAATGAAAAAAATTTGTTTTTTTACAATTACCCTCTTTATTTTAATGACCAGCCTTATTTATGCCCAAAGTCCTAAGTTCGAAATAAAAGAGCCTGAGGTTATTTATGAGGATCTAATTGAAGGAAAAAAACTTGTTCATACTTTTAAGTTCAAAAATTCGGGCAATGAAAAACTTGAAATTAAAAATCTAAAGGCAAGGGGCTGAGGCTGCGATATTCCCTCTTACTCAGAGGAAGTCCTGCCAGGTATGACAGGAGAAATTCAAATCATAATCCCAACTTCAGGAAAAGGGGGAAGAACTATTGTTGAGGAAGTTTATGCTTACACCAATGATAATGAAAACAAAAAGGTTGTTTTAAAAATAACAGCTAAAATAAATTCCATTGTTTCAATTGAGCCTGAAAAAGCACATTTATGGGGAAAAGTAGGAGAAGAAGTAAAAGAAACAATTATCATAACTCCCAGACAAAACTACGAATTTAAAATCCTTGATATGATTGCGGCAAATGGGAAATCAATTGACTACAAACTTGAAAAGCTTGAAAATAATTCCTTTAGTCTTGTTATCTCCAATAAAAAGAAAGAAAAAGGAACTTATTCAGATATTTTATTTTTAAAAACAGATAGCAAACTTAAACCAGCACTAAGAATCAACATTTTCGGGAATATTAAATAAAATGAATTCACTTCAAAATATAACTACCATAGTTTTTGACTGCGACGGAGTAATGTTTCAGACAGAAGAACTAAACAGACAATATTATAATGCCATTCTTAAAAGACTGAACCTTCCTCCAATGACAGACTCCCAGTCTGAATTTGTAAAAATGCACACAGGAGAAGATTCAATTAAACATCTTTTTGAAAACCACAACATTGATCCTAAACTTATCCAAAAAGAAAGAAAAAGAGTTCCTTATATAGATTTTGTTCCTTATATGGAAATGACCGAAAACTTTATGGAGCTTCTTAATTTTTTAAAAAACAATAATTTTAAAACAGGGATTGCTACAAACAGATCAAATACAATGGACAGGGTAATGGAAGTTTTCAATCTAAATCCCTACTTTGATATTCTTGTAACAGCCTCTGATGTTGAAAATCCAAAGCCCCACCCTGAACAGCTTATTAAAATAAAAAATGAGCTTAAAATAAAGTTTAAAAACATGCTTTATATAGGTGACTCACCACTTGACCAAATTGCAGCATTTAAAGCCGAAGTTAAATTTATTGCCTTTTGCAATGAAAAGCTTGAGGCGGATTTTCATGTATCCAAGATGATGGAGATAAAAAATCTTCTTGAAGGAAAAAGCTAAGTCCCTTGTTTTAAAGTATATCCAGGCTTATCTTAAAAATCCCTTCACAAACAATTAAAAAAGGTATAAAAAGATCTTTTGCCTAAATTTGGGCATTAACAAAGAATCGGAGATTTTAAATGAGAAAATCTATACCTTTTATAGCATTAGTTGTTGCAATGATTTTATGGTCAAGCACTTTTGTTGCCCTAAAATATTCATTCAGATATTTTCCGCCCATGTTTGTAATTTTTTCAAGGATGATTATTGCCAGCCTATGTTTTCTTCCTCTCCTTCCTTTTATAAAACCCATAAAAATAAAAAGAAAAGATATTTATCTTATTTTAGCTATGGCTGTTTTAGAGCCATGTATTTACTTTGTTTTTGAAGCTCTTGCTCTTAAAAATACAACTTCATCCCAGGCAGGGATGATCACTGCCCTTCTTCCTCTTATAGTTGCCATAGGAGCAGCTTTATTTCTTGGAGAAACAAGCTCAAAAAAAACATACGCAGGTTTTATAATGGCAATTATAGGGGCTATTGCACTAAGCTTTTCAGGAGGAGGAGATGCGGAATCTCCAAATCCCATCCTGGGCAACTTTTTTGAATTCCTTGCAATGATATGTGCAGCAGGATACACCCTTCTTTTAAAACGACTGAGCAGTACCTACAACCCTTTTTTCCTTACAGCTATTCAAACTTTCTGCGGTTCCATATTTTTTGCACTTATTCTTTTTACAGGAAGCCTTACAGGAACAATTGCCTTTCCTACAGAATGGCCTGTTTTTCCTGTATTTATCCTTATTTACCTTGGAACCTTTATCACCATGGGAGCTTATGGACTTTTTAATTTCGGAGTAAGCAAAATCCCTGCAAGCAAAGCTTCTATCTTTGTAAATCTTATTCCTATTTTTTCAGTAATCTGGGGATGGGCTCTTTTAGACGACAGATTTACCCTTACTCAATGCTTTGCAGGTGCTCTTATTCTTATTGGGGTCTGGGTAAGCCAGGATAAAATAGAAAAAAATTCAGCAGCTCCTGTTTTTGAAAATTAAAAACACAGAATTTACTATAGATTTAAAATTCCTGTAACAAGTATAGTAAATTTAATTGTAAAAAAGTTAATGAAAAATGAAATAACAGATATTTCCTTTACCTCCATGATAAATAGCTGACACAAAAGCACAAAGTATAATTCCTGCTGGTTCCCAAACTCTGTGCTTAAAAAAAGACTCCCTTATTCCAAAGAGCTTATTCTCGCTTCCAAGATTTTCTTGGAAGCGGATTTGCCTCCCCTGATTAATTTCAAAGCTTGCTTATAATTGACATAAAAATCCTGTAACATTATGATGATTTAAATTTATATTGAAAAAAAGAAGGGATCCCAATATGAAAAAGCATCTGTTTTTGTTTTGCTTGTTTGTGTTTTTATTTTCATCCACACCATTAATCGCCACCAGCCTTTACAATCAGGGAAAAAAAGAAAAAGGTGTGCTCAAGCCTGTTTTTCAGGGAAGCAATAGCCAAGAGGTTTTTTCTGTAAACATTGGGAAATCGGGTGATTTGCTTGTTTCTGCTTCAAAAGACGGAAATGTTAAAATTTGGGATATAAAAGCTAAAAAGCTCATCAAAACACTTAAATTCAACAACCTGATCCAGGCAAAATTTGCTGACAATGATAAAAAACTAATAATTATAACCAACTCATCCTTTTATATTTACTCAACCTCTACATTCAAACAATTATCAAAAAAAAAGATACCCGAAATAAAAAGCTGCAATATATCAAAAGATACTTTTCTTCTTAATCTAACTTATGACTATGGCAACAAGCACAATGTCTATGATATTTCTTCAGGAGAATTGATCCATACATTTAAAAAACGTGCAGCAATCAATTCTTTTTCACTGGATAACAAATACCTGATTCTTTCTAATACTTACAATACCATCTATATCATGGACATAAAAAACAAAACCTTGATGCTCTCTCTCCCAAAACTGCTAAATCCCATAGTATCTTTAGGTATTATTGATAATAACATTCTCTATGCTTTCACTTCAGGGCCTAAAAACTCACATGGCTACCTCTTTAATATAAGAACAGCTGAGCCTTTACTTAAAAGTAAAAACTTTAAATCTTATGGAATTGAAAAAGTTTTATATACAGGCGAGGATCATAAATTCATTGTTTTGGCTAAAAGCAAGGCAATGCTTTTTGATTTCAACCAAAATAAAATTACCAAAGAGTTTGCTGCCAAAGGAGAAAATATTGATGATAAATTCACTGCTGCAGATCTTTCAAAAGACAAAACTCTAATTGCTGTTGGCCATAAAAAAGGAAATATAAAATTATATTCAACAGAAAAGTTTTTCACAATAGAGCCTTTACCTGTGACCAAGGATGAGAAAATTGAAAAAACAATAATTATAAAAAAAGAACAGGAAGCTACAAAAGAAGAGCCAATAGTTTTAAAAGAAAAACAAGAAGCTATAAAGGAAGAGCCAAAGAAAAACATCAAACCTGAACTAAGTATCTATGCCTCCAAAAAGTCTGGTTATGCTCCCCTTGATGTGAATTTTAAAATTATTGCCAATGATGAAGACGGGCAAATAACAGAATATTATCTAAATATAGACGGAAAAGAATTTAGTGGAAAAGGAAATCCCCTTAAAGTTTTTAATTTTACTTTTGATAAACCAGGAAAGTTTAATGTAATCGCCTCGGTTAAAGATGACCAAAATGCTGTTGTTACAAAAGAGATAACAATAAATGTAAGAAAAGAAACTTTTGAAGATTTTAAAAAGAAAGTTCTTGGAAAAGATGAATAGTTTTAGATTCGCTCCCAAGATTTTATTGGGAGCGAATCTAAATCAATCTCAAACAGAAGTTACCAGGGAAGGCTGAGTCTTTTTTATCCCTTCAGCTTTCAACACAGATTCCACCATAAAATGCAGCCGGTTTCTAACATTGACCTCAGAAGTTCCTGCATCAAAATCCAAAAACAGCAAATTCATATTTGGATAAAGACTCTTGATTCTCTTTTCCACTCCTTTGGAAACAATGTGGTTGGCTATACAGCCAAAAGGCTGGACACTGACAATATGATTTACTCCTTCTTCTGCCATACAGGCTATCTCACCTGGAATAAGCCAGCCTTCACCAAACTGATTTACAGGAGATAAAATCCTTCCGGCTTTTTTTGCCACCTCGTGGATATCATGAAAAGGGGTATGAAATCTAAAAGCTTCAAATTGTTGAGCCATTTTTTTATGAAACCTGTTTAAATAAATTTCAATGAACTGACCCAAAATATCAGTAATTTTTCTATGTCTTATATGGGCCCGAATATTTTCCCTGTAATTGACAAAGTCCTGAATAAAAAAATCTAAAATTGGAGGAACAACAGGTTCAACTTGATTTTCTATGAAAAAATCAGTCATAAACTGATTGCCAAAGGAATTGTATTTTATATAAATCTCTCCTACGATTCCTATTTTACCAACTGGCTTATCATGAATTGCCACCCTGTTAAAATCAGCCACAGCCTTATCCAGCAAATTAAAAAACTGTTCATAATTTTTGGATAAAATACAGGATTGAGCTTTTGAAATATATTTTTTCCTCAATTCCTGGCTGGTTCCGGGCTTTACTTCTCTTACTGCGGTTGAGTAATACATTTTAGCTATACAATCGGAATACATGGCGGCCACATACATAATTTTGAGCATCTTGAGCCAATTAATATCAAATCCAGGCTGATGATTCAGCCCCTTGGCACTGGTCACCGAAATAACCGGAACATCCTCAAATCCCGCCTTTACCATGGCTTTACGAATCAAAAACAAATAACTGGATGCCCGGCATTGACCTCCGGTCTGAGTAATTCCCACTGCAATTTCTTCAGGATCATAGCGTCCGGTTTTCAATGCCTTGATTATATCTCCAGTTACAAGCACTGCAGGATAACAAATATCATTGCCCACATATTTTAGTCCGATTTCTACTGAATCCTGGTTCGGGGGAGGCAAAACCTCCACTTCATATCCTGATATCTCAAAGGCCGGAGGCAGATAATCTGAATAGCTTTCTGCAAAAAAAGGAGCAAGTATTTTCCGTTTCCTGTCTTTTTTTTCAAAATTTGGAGTAGTTTTTCTCAAAACATGCCCAGGCTGAGAATGACTGGTCTGACGTTTTAAAGATTCCACCATGGAACGGATTCTCAGTCTTACAGAACCTGTACTTGAAATATCATCAACTTTTATCACTGTATGATTTTTACCGCCTGTATCAAGAATTTGACGGGTTTCTTCAATGGAAACCGCATCAGGCCCGCACCCAAATGAATTAAGCTGAATCATCTGAATATTATCAGGCTGGTTTGCCACCCAGGTCCCGGCATGAAACAATCTATTCGTATAAGCCCACTGGGTTAAAACCTGGAGAGATTCAAACTCAGTACTCTCAACATCAGGCACTGCATCTTCAGTAATAAAATCCACACCAAAATCACTGAGAATTTGAGAAGTTTTTTGATTGATTAAAGAATCTATATGATACGGCCGGCCACTCAACACCACTAAAAGTCGATTGCTCTTATTTGCCCGGACTACCATCTCTTTTCCTTTTTCCCGGATGGTTTTTTTATAATACTCCTGAGCTTTAAGTCCTTTTTTAACTCCGTCCCTGATACTGGATTTTGAAACTCCAAGAGGCTGAAGATAAGCCAAACATGCCTTAGTAAGCAAAGCTTCATCATTAAAAGTAATAGCAGGCTTGTCCAAAGGAATCCCTTTTCTGGTATCCAAATCCAAACTGCTGTCAATCACATCTGCATAACTGCTCACAATAGGGCAATTAAAAGCATTAACCGCCTGCTGAAACTCATCATATTCATAAATAACCATGGGATAAAAAATTCGATCCACACCCTGGTCTACCAAATCCAGAACATGACCGTTGGCAAGCTTGGCTGGAAAACAAATATTATCTGACATTATACTTCCTTTGGCAGTGTCACTCATTGCCATGGTGGAAGGCCCAGACAAAACAATATTTATTCCACAATGACTAAACAGCCCATGCCAAAAAGGAAAATTTTCATAAAAATTTAAGCATCTTGGAATTCCAATGGTCCATTTTGGATTGGCATGGGGACTTAGCTCCCTGTCAAACAAAAGCCTGTATTTAAAATCAACAAAATCAAATCCTTTTTCAATAACCTCTTCTCCTTTGGATCCAAATATTTTCTCGCATCTATTGCCTGAATAAAAGGATCTGCCATTGGAAAAAACAAATTGGGTAATTGCACAAGTATTTTCACAACCATTGCACACAATCTGACGGGTTTTAAAGTCTGAAATGGCTTCAAGATTATAAATAGCTGTAAACGGATTGGAAAATCGGTCTTTCTTTTCTTCAGCAAATTTTTTGGCAGCCAGGGCAGCCCCAAAGGATCCCATCATTTCAGGGATATCAGAATGGGTAACTTTCACCTTTGCAAGAGTTTCAAGGGCACGAACAAGGGAAGGATTTTTACCTGCCCCGCCTTGAAGAACCAGATGGCCTCCCATTTGCTCTATATCTAAAAGATTAAGTACTTTAAAAAGACAATTTTTTATTACAGAAAAAGAAAGTCCTGCACTGATATCAGACACAGCCGCATTTTCCCTTAATGACTGCTTGACACGGGAATTCATGAAAACAGTACACCTGGAACCTAAATCACAGGGAGCTTTTGCTTCCATGGCAAGGCTGGCAAATTCATCAACTTTATATCCCAAAGAACTGGCAAATGTTTCAATAAAAGATCCACAGCCAGATGAACAGGCTTCATTGAGTTCAATACGTGAAATGGCTCCATTCTGGATAAAAATAGCCTTCATATCCTGACCTCCTATGTCCAGGATAAATGAAACCTCAGGATCCATATATTTGGCAGCTTCAAAATGGGCAATAGTTTCCACCAGACCCATATCCATTCCAAAAGCTGTACGAATAAGATCTTCTCCATAACCGGTGACAGCAGTTCCAGTGATAAGAAGTTTTGGATTCTTTTGTTTAATTTCATCTCGTAAAACAGCAAGTCCCGAGGCAACTGCCTCAATGGGATTACCCTCATTGTTCCTATACCAAGAAAACAAAACCTCATTATTTATGCCTATGGCAATAATCTTTGTGGTAGTGGAACCAGAATCTATTCCCAAAAAACACTCAGAAGAGGAATAATCAGCAAGTTTGACCCTGGAAATTTTTATTTGATGACGATTTTCTTCCCAATTAATTCTTTCATTTTCAGTTGAAAAAAGCGGATCAAGACGATTTTTTTGTGTATAGGAACGATCCTCGGCCTGAGCCATTTTATTTATCAACTCAGAAGCAGAAAAAACATGGGGATGCTCACAGCTTAAAATAGCTGAACCAATGGCCGGCAAAAGAGCCGGAGTCTCAGGTATCACAGTATCAGAAACTGGAATATCAAGAACTTTTAAAAAGGCTTTTACAAGTTCAGGCAAAAAAGCAAATACTCCACCGCAGAGCAAAAGCTTAGGTTTAACCTCATACCCTCTGGCCAGAGTATTTAAGCATTGAATGGCCACTGCATGAAACACTGATGCCGCTATATCAGGGACAGGCACATTGCGGCTCAACAAATTCTGAACATCGGTTTTGGCAAATACTCCGCACCTGGATGCAATGGGATAAACTCTTTTATGCTGGTTGGCAAATTTATTTAAATCCGAAGGAGAACAATTTAGCAAGACTGCCAGTTGATCAATAAAAGCACCTGTACCACCGGCACAATTACCATTCATACGAATATCTGGAGGTCTGTTAGAAGAAAGGAAAATCATTTTGGAGTCTTCACCTCCAATATCTACAACCGTACTAACTTCAGGATATAAATCCATAACCACTTCATGGGTGGCAATTACCTCCTGAACAAAGGGCAAGTCCATTTCATGGGCCATTCCCATACCTGCAGATCCAGTTACTGCAAGCTGAAACTGACAATTACCCAACTTTTTCAAAACCTCGTTAAAAAAAACAGAAACAGTATCAGTGATCTTGGCATAGTGCCGCTGATACCTTGAAAAAACCAATTGTCTGGCATCATCCACCAAAACGAGCTTTGCAGTGGTGGAACCGATATCCAGACCAGCATGATATATGATATTTTGTTTCATCTGACTTTCTCTCGGCTCATTATTTAATTAAACTAGTCTTATTACTCATTTTCAGAAGATGCAATAATTAATTCCTTTGTTCATTTAGTCCTATCTTGGTAACCATCGAGTAAAGCGGAGTTTTCTTAACCTTGATTAAAATTAAAAAATTTAGTCTTGGTTGATAAAAATAGATATTTTTTTGTTGTTTCATTTAAAAAAACTTAATAAGTATATTTGTTCATAATTAATATAAAATAAGATTTAATTCAAAAAAATTAATTAAAGGCTAAATTCTGGAAATTGAAAAATCAACAAAATAAAAACAGCTCAAAACTAAATTAACTACAACAAAATATAAAATAAAGGTCTTTCTTTATGTACAAAATCTTCGATACTGTGGATGAAGTCTCAAAATACACCGCTCAAAGGATAATGAAAAAAATTCAGGCAAAACCAAATACTATTTTAGGGTTGGCAACCGGAGGTACAATGGAGCCGGTATATGCAAAATTGTTAGAACTTATTTCTCAAACCTCTCTGGATCTATCTAAACTGACTACTTTTAATCTAGATGAGTATATAGGTTTAAGTGCAAATCATCCGCAAAGCTATAACTACTATATGTATGAGCATTTATTTAACAACCTGAATATACCAAAGCAAAGAGTAAACCTGCCCGATGGGATGGCTGAAAATGTTGAAGAAGAATGCAAAAAATATTCCAAAGCAATTCAGGACATAGGTGGACTGGATTTGCAGCTGCTTGGTATCGGCTCAAACGGGCATATTGGCTTTAACGAGCCCCACACCAGCTTTTCCAGCCGTACCCATGTAATTGAACTTACCAGGCAAACCCGAATTGATAATGGCAGATTTTTTAAAAACAAAAAAGAAGTTCCCACCCATGCAATCACCCTGGGTATTTTGGATATTTTAGAAGCAAAAGAAATAATTTTAGTGGCAACAGGAAGCAACAAGGCAGAGATTATGGCCAAACTTTTTCACAGCCCCATAGATGAAGCCCTGCCTGCTTCCGCCTTGAAACAGCATAAAAACCTTACCATTGTCCTGGATTCTAAAGCAGCGGCTTTATATCCTGAAAATATATAAATTTGATTTAAACCTGAATTGAGAAACTTTAGGTTTTTCAAAGATAAAACCAATTTGCATCAGGCTATACTTCAGTCGATGCCTGATGCAATTTAGGAAAAACTAAGGCTGGTTATTTCAAAAAATAATTTTAAAAATATTGGTGAAGTTTTAAAATTTGACTAAATCCTGAATTTTTAGAAAACAATTATGACATTGTTCAAAACCCACAGATTAATGAAAAAAATTGATAAATTTAAAATTAAATATCCTGGATCTAAACTGAACTAGCCCTGCTCCAGGAGAATCTTAAAATAATAGCAAGCCACCCGCCCTTAATCAGTTACAACTGCTATTAATCTTCTTGAACACACACACAGCTTGTGTTATAATTTTTTTTATTCCTTAAACTAGTACTTTATTATTTTCACAACCCTCTATCTAAAAACAATCAAAGATTAAATTCAGTTTTCTTTTTTCACGTTGTGGATTGGAATTAGGATAGCTTAAACCTCAAGGAGAAAAATTAATGGATAATATCAAAGTAAATGAAGTAATGCGTCCCATAGGCGGATTCCCAGTTATTCCAAGCAGCGCCACCTTTATGGAAGGAGTGGCGACCCTTGAAAATGTTGACGAGGAGTTTAAGGCAGGGAAAACTCCTGAAAGAATTTTACTCGTCCATGACAACAATGGAAAAATCATTGGGAAAATATCTCCCATGGATATTGTCGAGGGCTTAGAGCCTAAATATGACTATATGGATAGATTCAAAACCAATCAATATTCCGAATTGATTAAAAGTTCAATTATGGCAATGAAGGATCAGCTGCAATTGTGGAACAAGCCTTTTGCAGAACTTTGCAAAAGAGCAAATTCCATCAAAATACGTGATTTTATTAAAATGCCAAAAGCTGCCCAGATGGTAGATATCAACGATAGTATAGACGTTGCTTTTCACCTTTTCATTGTCAACCGCCATGGCTCTCTTTTTGTTAAAGAAGGGAACGAAATTGTAGGTCTTATTTTGTTTTCGGATGTTTACAAAAGAATTAAAGAAAATTTAAAGAGCTGTGCCATTTAAGATTGAACTTAAATAAAAAGAAAGATCAGGCTTCGCTCAGTTTCTTAAGAATTGATGCGATGCCTTAAAAACAACCAAATTTTCAAGATTACTAAAAAACTTGAGAATTAAAATTCTTTATTTCCAAACCCGGCAGGTGTTTAAAAAAATCCCCGACTTCATAATTACCCATATTTACAAAAAATCCAGGCGGAAAAATCCGCCTGGGTTTAAAAGATAAAATAAAAGAATTCCAATCAAAGTTCACTTAAATATTTATCTATATCATTGGCAGCTTTTCTTCCAGCTCCCATTGCCATAATTACAGTTGCCTGACCTGTGACAATATCTCCTCCTGCCCACACAGCTTTAATTGAAGTTTTTCCAGTTTCAGAATCAGTTTCAATATAGCCTCTTTTTGAAAGATTCAATTCTTTTTCAGAACTTGTAAGTACAGGATTTGCTCCGCTTCCAACCGCAATTATCATAAGATCACAATCCAGAACAAACTCACTCCCCTTGATTTCAACAGGACTTCTTCTTCCTGAATCATCTGGTTCGCCAAGTTCCATTTTTATGCACTCCACTCCTTTGATCCAGCCTTTTTCATCTCCAAGAACTTTTACAGGATTTCTAAGAAGCTTAAAATCAATTCCCTCTTCTTCTGCATGGTGAAGTTCTTCAGCTCTTGCCGGCATTTCATCCCTGGATCTTCTATACACAATGGAAACATTTTCTCCGCCAAGTCTTAAAGCTGTTCTTGCAGAATCCATTGCAACGTTTCCTGCTCCCACAACCACAACATTTTTACCTATTGCAATAGGAGTATCATAATCAGAGTCATAGGCCTTCATAAGATTTGCCCTTGTAAGGTATTCATTAGCTGAATAAACTCCATTGAAATTTTCACCTTCAATATTTAAAAATCTGGGAAGCCCTGCTCCTACTCCTATATATACAGCATCAAAACCTTCTTCAAAAAGGTCATCAATTGTTTTTATTTTTCCTATCACATAATTTAAAACAAATTTTACTCCGCAGGATTTTAATTTTTCAATTTCATATTCAACAATTTTTTTGGGAAGTCGAAATTCTGGAATTCCATAAACTAAAACACCGCCTGCCTTATGAAAGGCTTCAAAAACTGTTACCTCGTGTCCTTTTAAAGCCAAATCTCCTGCCACTGTAAGCCCTGAAGGTCCTGATCCTACAACTGCAACTTTTTTACCTGTCTTTTTTATATTAAAACAAACTTCTTTTTTACCTGAATTTATTTCCCTGTCTGCTACAAAACGCTCCAAAGCACCAATAGCAACAGGAGTTCCTTTTTTTCCTAAAATACAGCTTCCTTCGCATTGATTTTCCTGGGGACAAACCCTTCCGCAAACCGCAGGAAGAAAGTTTTTCTTTCTTATTTCAGTGATTGCATCTTCAAATTTTTCTTCAAGAATTAAAGAAATAAACTCAGGGATGGGAACTGACACAGGACAACCTTCAACACAAAAAGGTTTTTTGCATTTAAGACATCTTGAAGCCTCAAGAAGTGCTGTTTCCTTGTCAAAACCAAAGGGAACTTCCTTGAAATTAGATCTTCTTATTTCAGGTTTTTGCTCGGGCATTTTTTGTCTTGGAATTTTTTTTTGTTTTTCAGCCATTATTTATTGTCCCCCTGCTCTCTTACTTTACATTTATAATCTTCACAGGCTTTTTTCTCCTTGTCCTTATATGCTGTAAGTCTCATTTGAAGCTCATTAAAATCCACTTCATGGCCGTCAAATTCAGGCCCGTCAACACAGGCAAACTTTGTTTTACCGCCAACACTTACACGACAGCAACCGCACATTCCTGTTCCGTCAATCATAATAGGATTTAGGCTCACCAAAGTTTTGGTCTTATATTTTTTAGTAAGCTCTGAAACAGCCTTCATCATCATCACAGGACCAACAGCAATTACAAGATCAACTTTTCCTTTTTCAAGCTCATCTTTTAAAGCCTCTGTAACAAAACCTTTTCTTCCCAGGCTCCCGTCATCAGTACAAATAATAAGATTTTTTGCAATCTCATCCATTTCATCTTTTAAAATCAAAAGCTCTTTATTTCTCGCACCTAAAATCACATCAACATTGCTGCCTTTTTCAACAAAACCTTTTGCCAGGGGATATAAAACAGCTATTCCTGTTCCTCCTCCAACACAAACAACTCTTTCAAGCTTTTCCAAATGAGTAGCCATTCCAAGGGGACCAATCACATCTTCAAAATAATCTCCTTCTTTAAGGGAAGAAAAAATCATGGTTGATTTTCCAATAACCATATAAATTATTGTGATTGTGCCCTTTTTTTTATCTGAGATGGCAATTGTAAAAGGAACTCTTTCTCCATGTTCATTGGCCTTAACAAGAACAAACTGACCTGGATTTGCCTTCATGGCAATATCTGCAGCCTTAATCTCATTTAAAATTATATCTTTTGCTATTTCTTTTCTTTTGACTATCTCATACATAAATATCTCCTCAGGAATTTTTTTTCCAAGTGTCAGATTATTTCTAAAAATACTTTATTCACAATAGACTTCCTTATCAAGCAATAAAATCAGAAATTATTCTAACTAAAACCCGGGTTGGCTATTTGAAACTTGAACCTGAAAGGCTTATAAAACTTAAACAGCCTCCTGCACAGGTTGAATTTTTATTATTCCAGTGCTATTGAGATACAAAAACTATTAACGTGACAAAAAAAGCAGGATTTAAATGAAAATTTTTGAAAGTCATTGCCACATAAACGACAAAAGCTTTAACAAAGATCTGCCCCAGGTAATTGAAAGGGCAGCAAAAAATGGAGTTTCCCATTTAATGATTGCAGGAGTCAGTTTAAACACCTGTAAAAAAGCCCTTGAAATTGCAAGAAAATATAAAAATGTATTTATTTCAGTGGGAGTTCACCCCCATGATTCATCAAATTGCTCGGAAGAAATAATATCTAAACTTAAAGAAATGGCAAAAGATGAAAAAGTAAAAGCCTGGGGAGAAACAGGACTTGATTTCAATAGAATGCATTCTCCCCAAAAAGACCAGGAAAAATGGTTTTTAAGACAAATTGAAGAAGCATCTGCTCTTGATCTTCCCCTTATTTTTCACGAAAGGGACACTAACAAAAGATTTCTTGAAATAATTCAAAGTCAAAATATAAAAAACGGGGTTGTTCATTGCTTTAGCGGTGATAGAGATGAGCTTTTCTCATATCTTGATCTGGGTTTTTACATAGGGATTACAGGAATTCTTACAATAAAAAAACGAGGAGAAAAACTAAGAGAACTTTTAAAAGATATTCCCCTTGACAGAATTCTTGTTGAAACTGATTCTCCCTATCTTACCCCTGCACCCCATAAAAACAAAACAAGAAGAAATGAGCCTTCTTTTCTTCCTGTAATTGTTAAAAAAATTGCCGAGATCAAAAATATTGATGTTTCAAAAACTTCAGAAACTATTTTTCAAAACACTTGTTCCCTTTTTAGAATTGGAAACTAAAATGCAAAAACTTCAAACTATTATAATAAATATGATTGCAAATTTTCTTTCATTTATCCCAAAATCAACTGGAAGATATCTTGGAATTTTTTTTGGAAAAATCTGGTTTGCCTTTGGCAAAAAAAGAAGGTTTATTGCCATCCATAACCTTAAAAAAATATATTCAGACAAAATGAGTCCTGTGGAGATAAAAAAACTGGCAAGAAAAAACTTTATTTTCCATTCAATAACAACATTTGAAATTTTAAGGCTAAAAAGGCTTTCTAAATCTCAAATTATCAATGAAATTGAAAAAGTTGAAGGTTTTGAAAATTATTTAAAGGCAAAAAAATCAAACAGGCCGATTTTTCTTTTAAGTGCTCATTTTGGAAACTGGGAACTAATGGCCTTGTCTGCCCCTCTTATTCTTCATCAACCCATTCACCTCATAGCAAGAAAACTTGACTTTGAACCCCTTGATCAGCTCATAAAAACCATAAGAAGAAAAACAGGTAATCTTGTTATAGACAAAAAGCAAAGTGCAACAATGATAAGCCAGATTTTAAGAAAAAAAGGAGTGGTAGGAGTTTTAACAGATCAAAGGGCCCTTGGAAACTCTGCTGTTGATGCTTCTTTCATGGGACATCCTTCAAAAACAAACAAGGGGATTGCTCTTTTTGATTTAAGATACAAACCTGAAATAGTTCCAATTTTTTGCTATAGGCTTGAAAATGGCAAATATAAATTAAAGTTTTTTCCTCCTTTAAAAAGACCTTTAAGATCGGACTTTAAAAAAGATTTAAAAACATATACAGAAATCTACAATAAAGTTTTGGGTGAAAAAATTTATCAAACCCCTGAACATTGGTTCTGGTTTCATGACAGGTGGGAAAAAAAAGAAGATTTGTTTGGTAAAAAGGAAATTTAAACCCTGAAATTTATTTTTTTAAACTGTTTAAATATCTTACAATAATCTTATCAAAATTGTTTGAAAAAAGATGTTTGTTTTTCACAGAAAAAGGAGGACTTCCTTTTGGATTAATCCCGCTTCCCCTTAAAGAATCCATAAAATCTCTTGTATTTAATTTTGCTTTTATATTTTCTTTTGTAAAAAGCTCACCAAAAGGACTTAAGACAAAACATTCTTTTTCAATTAAAAATGAGGCAAGGGGAATATCTGAAGTAACACAAAGATCTTTTTCTTTTGCAAGTTTTACTATTTCATTGTCTGCAGCATCATTATCTGCAGTTACAACTATTGTTTCTATATGAGGAGATAAAGGCACTTTTATTGGCTTGTTTGAAACAAAGGCTGATTTTATTTTTGTTCTTCTTGAGACATCAAAAATAAATTGTTTTATTTCCTTGGGACAGGCATCTGCATCTACAAATATTTTCATTTTATTTTGCCATGAATTCAGGAAGAAACAAAGCAAGGGAAGGAAAAATCAACAAAAGAGCAGTGGCCGCTATTATTGCAAATAAAAGAGGAACTACCCCCCTGAATATTGTTTCAATTCTTACATTTGTTGCCACACTTCTAACAACATAAACATTGATACCAACCGGAGGGGTGATAACTCCAATTTGGGTGACAAGCACTATTACAACCCCAAACCACACAGGATTGTACCCAAGTCCTATTACAACCGGATAAAAAATTGGAACTGTTAGCATTATAAGTGCAAGTGCATCAATAAAACAGCCGCCTATAACGTAAATTAAAATTATAATTGAAATTACAGCCCATGAGGGAAAATCAAGCCCCCCTACCCAGCCTGCTATTTGAAAGGGAATCTGGGTTATTGCAAGGAAATGTCCCAAAACTGTAGCTCCTGCAACAATCATTAAAATCATACATGAAATTCTTGTTGTTTCTGTAAAAGCGTCCAAAAGCCCTTTGAAATTAATATTTCTTCTTAAAACAGCTAAAATTATTGTTCCAAAAGATCCTACACCTGCAGCTTCTGTTGGAGTGAATAAACCTCCAAAAAGACCTCCCATAACCAGGATAAAAAGCAAAATTGTTTCTAAAACTCCTGTAAGGGATTTTATTTTTGTTTTAAAATCGTGCTTTTCACCTCTTGGGGCATCCATTGGCCTCAAAATACTCCAAACAACAACAACAATTGAAAATAAAAGAGTAAGAACAACTCCGGGAATAATTCCTGCCATAAAAAGATCACCAATTGATTGCTCTGTTATAATCCCGTAAACAATGAAAATAACACTTGGAGGAATTAAAATACCAAGACTTCCGCCTGCAGCAATAACTCCGGTTGCAAGGGCATCTGAGTATTTATATTTTTTCATTTCAGGAAGGGTTACAGCCGCCATTGTTGCAGCAGTTGCATTGGTAGAACCACAAATTGCAGAAAATCCAGCACAGGCACCAATTGCTGCTATTGCCATTCCTCCTGGAAGATGACCTATCCATTTATGTGCAACAGAAAACAGTCTGGTGCTTATTCCAGCATGAAAAGCAACCTGGCCCATTAGAATAAACAAAGGAATAACAGTGAGGCTGTATGAACCAAAAACATCTACTAAATCATTTACCATCATTGCCAGGGCGGCTGAAGGCGATACAATCACTGCAAATCCAACAACTCCTGTTAAAAGCATGGCAAAACCAACAGGCATTCTTAAAAAAATAAGCACAAAAAGCGCTAAAACTCCAATTATTCCTATAAGAGTAAAAGACATTTCACTCCCCTAAGCCATAACGGGCAAGATTTAAAGACTGAAAAAGCATAACTATTGAAACCATGGCACAACCAACAGCTATTCCCATTGAAAAAGGATAAAGCGGCACCTGAAGTGTCATTGAGACTTCATTGCTTGCCTTTAAGCTGAAAGAATATAAAAACGTCTGATATGTAATAACTCCAAAAATTATTGAACAAACAAAGCAGTTGATTCTTTCTATAAAGTTATGAAGCTTTTCTGGGAATTTACTTACAAGATACTCAACAGCTATATGCCCTTTTCCAAGGGAGGTTGCAGCCAATGCAAAAGCAACAGTAAGGGAACCAAAAAAACCCACAAGTTCATATGCTCCGGGAAGAGGATGTCTAAAAAATCTCATTATGATATCAACACAGGTTATGAGCATCATAAGAAAAAGGGTAATACACGCTCCGTAATTAAGCTTGAGAGCAAGATGTGTAATAATTTTATCTGTTTTTTTATTAATTCTTGAAACCAAAGTTCAACCTTTTGCAAAATTTATAAGCCTAAAACCCGGTTGTTATATTATTTTTAAGTTTTTATGTCCATCATAGTTTTGCCTATACCTGAAAATTAGAACTTTTTACAAAAGTAAAGTCTTTTATATAAACTTTTATCTTAAAATCAAAAAACTTGATAAAGTTATTAGGACTTTTTTAATTTTATCAAGCCTGATTGAAATTAAAAGTTTTTAAAATCAGATTTTATTCAGTACCAGCATCTTTTGAATGGATTTTGATAAGCCTTAAAATTTCACCAACTATTTTTTTACCGTCAAATCCGTTTGAATTTGCAGAATCAATATATTCCTGAATAACAGGGCTAACTTTTTCCTTCCACAAAGCTTTTTCTTCCTGGGAAAGAGTAAGATAGCTATTACCAAGTTCAAGGCTCAATTTTTTTCCCTCAGCATCGCTTTTATCCCAGGCTGCTCCATGGGCTAAAACAGCTTTTTCATTTATTTTTTCAATGGCTTTTCTTATTTCTTCAGGAAGACTTTCCCATTTTTTCTTATTCATCACAACATACATTGTTGTGGTATATCCTATGTTGGAAGTGTCTGTTGTTGACTTTACAACTTCAGCCTGTCTCCAGCCTTTTAAAACTTCAATGGGTCCAAATGTTCCTTCCACCACTCCTCTTTTGACTGCTTCATAGGTCTCTCCCTGAGCCATGGCAACAGGAATACCCCCAAGGGATTCAACAACCTTTGAACTAAGCCCTGTGGATCTTATTTTAAGTTTTGAAAAATCTTCAAGGGTTTCAACTTTTTTTACACTGTGAAGAAGCCCCGGCCCATGGGCATGAACATATAAAACTTTTACCTCATCAAGCTCTTTTGGCCTCAAATTTTTATAAAATTCATTAACCGCTTTTGAAGCAGTTATTCCATCGGGGTATCCAAGGGGCAAATCAAGACTTTCCATTACAGGGAATTTTCCTCTTGTATATCCAAAACAAGACATTCCTATATCTGAAATACCTGAAACAACACCATCATAGCAGTTTTTTGCACTGGTTAAGGTTCCCCCTGGAAATATTACAATTCTGACTTTATTGTTTGTTTTTGCTTCAATTTCCCGGGCCCAGTTTTCTGCAGCTTTGAATTGTTCATGGGATGCAGGAAAAAAAACACTATAAGTTAAACGCCAGGTTTTTTCTTTTTCTTTTGAATCACAGCCGTTTAAACCAGTTAAAAAAAAGACTGAAATTAAAATTAATATAAACCAGCTCTTCATTTGCTCTCCATTATAGGCCTTTACTCAAAACTAATTTTATTTAAATGATAAGGCTAAATTCAAAACAATTCCGATTTAAAAAATTAAATTTTTACAAAGTTGCACCAAAGTATAAAAATTTAAATCCCAAAAAACATAAAAAAGTAACCCAGCCTAAAATAATTTTGTATTCTAAAATTAAGATTAAACAACTATCAATCTTTTTTCATCAGCTGGGTAACTGCACCCTCAAGACCATCCAGGGTAAACTCAAACATGGGAAAAAGACGTGAAATAACAGTAATTGTATGTGTATATCCCCAGACAGAGCCTGGAACCGGATTTAGCCATACATGATGGGGAAAAGTTTCAGTGATAAACTGGAGCTGTTCAACGCTTGGTTTCCCAGACATCTGGCTTATACTTATTGCCCCGTTTCTTGCAAGAAGTTCATAGGGAGCCATACTTGCATCGCCAATAATAATAAACCTTGTTTCAGGATCAAACTTTGAAAAGTCCGAAACCTTCACAGGTTTTTTATATCTTGTGGAATCTTCCCAAACATAATCATAGATTGTATTGTGAAAAAAATACGTTTTTACTTCCTTGAACTGAGCCCTGGCATAATCAAAAAGAGTCTGAACCAAATCAACATAGGGATCCATTGACCAGCCGCCATTATCTATTGCAAGAACAACCTTGAGCTTGTCTTTAAGGGATCTGTCAAAAATTATTTCAATTTCACCTGCATTTTTCATGGTCTGATAAATAGACTTGTCAATATTTACCTGATCTTTTGGCCCTGCAGGAATCAAATTCCTAAGTCTTTTAAGTGCTTCGCCTATCATGGACTGATTTAAAGGGCCTCTTCCTGAGTAATCTTTATATCTTCTTTCATTGGCAACTTTTAAAGCGGATTTATTCCTTGAAACCCCTCCCACTCTCATTCCGCCGGGATGATATCCTGAGTGCCCTACAGGAGAGGTTCCTCCTGTTCCTATCCACTTGTTTCCGCCTTCGTGGCGTTCGGTCTGCTCTTTGAGTCTTTCCTTGAAATAGTCTATTAATTCTTCTGGGGAAAGCTGACTTATTTTATTTTCATCAATTCCAAGAAGATCTGAAATTTCCTTTGGATTTTTAAGCCATTCATCAAGAAGCCCCTTTACAATTTCATCAAGTTCAAGACCTTCCTCTTCAGGAAGCTCAGCACCTTCGAAATAATAGGCAAAGACCTGATCATAAATGTCAAAATATCTTTCACTTTTTACAAGGATGGTTCTTGCTGAAAAATAAAAATCATCCAGATTTGTAATAAAGCCCTTTGATAAGGCTTCCTGAAGTCTTAGAAAAGCTGTGGGATTAACTGGAACCCCAACATTTTTCAGTGTATAAAAAAAACCTATAAACATAATTTTATCCCGCCTAAATCAATCGTCTTCTGCCCAACGCGTTTCCGACTCTTTCATAATCAGGGCTTTTTTTGAATAAAATTCCAAGGAAAGGAACTTTGCCTTTGATAAGATCCTTTGCACGAAAGTCAGGATCCAGATCTAGTGCTCTTATCCAGTTTATAAGCTCTCTTGTTGCCGGTCGTTTTTCTATTCCGTCAAGCTCCCTTAACTTAAAAAATGTTGAAATTGCATTTTCAGCAAGATCAGAATCAATAGTCGGAAAATGAACATTAATAATTTTACGCATCATTTTTGGATCAGGAAATGCAATATGATGAAAGTTGCACCTGCCAAGAAAAGGATCTGAAAGATCTTTTTTTGCATTTGAGGTAATTATTATTACCGGCCTGTTCTTTGCACTTACCCTTTTATCAATTTCAATTATATCAAATTCCATTTGATCAAGAACATCAAGCATGTCATCTTGAAAATCTGTATCAGCCTTGTCTATTTCATCAATTAATAAAACAGTTCTTTCATCTGTTGTAAAAGATCTACCTATGGTTCCCATTTTAATATAATCTTCAATATTACTCACATCCCTTGAAGAATCACCAAAACGGCTGTCATTCAATCTTGTAAGAGTGTCATATTGATAAAGAGCCTCAACAAGCTTCATGCTTGATTTGACGTTTAAGACTAAAAGAGGCATCCTTAGGCTCTGGGCTATTGCATGGGCAAGCATTGTTTTTCCGGTTCCTGGTTCACCTTTAAGTAAAAGCGGCATTTCAAGGCCAATGGAAATGTTAACAATTCTTGCAAGCTCTTCGTCAAGAACATATTTTTGAGAACCCTCAAACTTATTTAACAACTTATCTGACATTTTTATTCTCCGGCAATTTATTAAAAAATTATTTGTATTTAAAATTCAAGCTACCTCTGACAATATTATCAGGATAAAGTCAAGGTCAAGTATTCTTTATTCTGAATCAGGAGCCCAGCTTTGTAAAAAAATCAAACCTATGCAATTTACAGAGTATTGACCAAGGTTTTAAAAAAAGATTTAGTCTACCCAAAAAAGAGCCTGATATCTTAGTAAAACAGGCCCTTTTGGACTTTTCAATCTAAAGTAAACCTCTTCTTTTAAATGATTGACACTCAAACTTTGTAGTGTTAATAACATTTAACTAATAATAGACAAATACTGTTCCAGATAAACTTATAAATTTATCCGGAAATTAGAGGTGTGAGATGTTCGGAGGAATAGGAGTTACTGAACTTATAATAGTTCTTGTTATAGTTCTTCTTGTATTTGGAGCAGGCAAACTTCCTGAAATAGGAAGCGGACTTGGAAAAGCAATCAAAAACTTTAAAAAAGCTTCAACCGGCAATGAAGAAGCTCTAAAAGAAATAGACGATGAAAAGAATGATAATGAAAAGAAATAAAAGCAACCGACTCATTTTATTTTGACAAGGATGCTTTTTTTTTAGTAGTCCTAAAAAGTTCTTTATAATATATTAAGATTATGGAAAAACTCACCAGAAAACAAAAAGAAATTAAAAGAAGAAAGCTCGATATTATTGAAGCTGCTTTAATTTGTTTTGCCAAAAAAAGTTTTCATGGTGCAACAATGTCAGAAATAAGCACTCAGTCAGAACTTCCTCTTGCAACGATTTACAGTCTTTTTAAAAGCAAGGAAAACATTTACTTTGAGCTTTTAAAAATAAAAGGGAAAGAACTAACTAAAACTATTAAAGAAGCAATTGAAAATAAAGAGACCCACCCTCTTGAAAGACTTAGAAAAGGAATGAATGAGCATTATTTTTTTTGCCTTGAGAACAAAGATTTTACAAAAATATACCTTCAGGAAAGACAGGGCTTCTGGGAACTCTTTGAAGAAAATTTAAAATATGAAATAAAAATTTTGGTTGAAAAACTACTTAGCCTCTTTACTGATGTTTTTAATGACGGGATTGACAAAGGTTATTTTAAATCCTATTCGACAAAAGAGCTTAGCGAACTTTTTATTTCAATTATAACTTCATCGGCTTCTTCGTGGATAATAAACAGGGAAGACAATCAAAAGTTTAAACAAAGACTTGACAATGGATTTCAGATTTTCACCTCAGGTCTTTTAAAAAATAAAAAAAGTTTTTAAGTTACCTTTATGGCACAAGGGTCCCTTTTAAACTGATTTTAAGTAAATTTGGTTAACTAACTTAATATTAAGGAGAGATTAATGGCTTTAGAACTAGCAGATCCAAGAGATCAAGAATTTTTGCTTTTTGAAGTTTTTGATGGTGCATCAGTTTCTGAAACTGAAAAATTTGCAGCTTACAATGAAAGAACATCAAAGATGCTTCTTAAAGAAGCAAGAAATCTTGCTGTAAAAGAAATTCTTCCAACAAACAAGCTAGCTGACGTGGAAAACGGTCATCCAGACGGGCTTAAGCTTGAAAATGGAAAAGTATTTGTTCCTCCCTCATTTCATGAGCCTTACAAAAACTATTGCGAAGGCGGATGGATTGCAATGATGGATGAAGAAGAATGGGGCGGACAGGGAATGCCTCACCTTCTTGCAATGGCATGTGGTGAGCTTTTCACAGGTGCTAACTGTGCTTTTCTTATGTACCCAGGTCTTACCCATGGTGCTGGAAACATTATTTACGCATTTGGTACAGATAAGCAAAAAGAGACCTACCTTAGAAATCTTTGGTCAGGTAAATGGGGCGGAACCATGTGCCTTACAGAAGCTAACGCTGGTTCTGACGTTGGTGCTCTTGAAACCACTGCAAAACTAAATGATGACGGTACCTACACAATTTCAGGGACTAAAATTTTCATCTCAGGCGGTGACTCTGACCTTGTAGAAAACATTGTACATCCAGTTCTTGCAAGAATTGAAGGCGAGCCTGCAGGTACAAAGGGTGTTTCTCTATTCCTGGTTCCAAAAATCAGAGTTAACGAAGATGGTTCTCTTGGTGAAGCAAACGACGTTGAAACTGTTGGTATCGAAGAAAAAATGGGTATCCACGGAAACGCAACATGTACTCTTGCTTTCGGCTCAAAAGGGAACTGTATAGGTGAACTTATAGGCGAGAAGAATAGAGGTATGAAGTATATGTTCCTCATGATGAATGAAGCTCGTCAGGGCGTTGCTCTTCAGGGACTAGGCTTCCAGTCCGCTTCTTATGCAAATGCAGTTGATTATGCAAAAGAAAGAATTCAGGGACCAAACCTTCTTGACGCTTTCAACCCTGATCCTGTAAAAGTTTCAATCATCCATCATCCTGACGTTAGAAGACAGCTTCTTCTTATGAAGTCCTATGTTGACGGATGCCGTTATCTTATCTATTACCTTTCAAGATGTTTCGACCTTGGCACACTTGCTGAAACTCCTGAAGAAAAAGAAAAGTGGGACGGAATCATAGAACTTCTTACTCCTATTGCAAAAGCCTACGCAACTGACAAGGCTGTTGAAGTTGCTTCAAGCGGAGTTCAGATTTACGGTGGTTACGGATTTATTGAAGAATATCCTCAGGCACAGCACTATAGAGATGCAAAAATTACCTGTATCTATGAAGGTACAAACGGTATTCAAGCTATGGACCTTCTTGGTCGTAAACTTGGTATGAAAAAAGGTAAGCCTTTGATGGATCTTATGGGCGAAGTTATGGCTACAATTGAAAAAGCTAAAAATGCCGGTCTTCCAGAGATGGCTGACAAACTTCAGGAAGCTCTTAACAAAGTTGGCGACTGTGCAATGCATATGGGTAAAACAGCCATGAGCGATAAAATCATGGATGCTTTTGGTACAGCTACCATCTTCCTTGAAATCTGCGGCGACATGTGTATGGCATGGGCTCATGCTGACAGAGCAGCTGTTGCAACACAAAAACTTGAGTCTGCAAAGAAAAGAGATATTCCTTTCTACCAAGGTCAGATTGAAACAGCAAAATTTTTCTATGACATGCTTCTTCCTGCAGCAATGGGACGTATGGACGCAGTAAAAAACACAACTGCTTCTGTTATGGCAATGCCTGAAGCAGGATTTGCAAGTAAGTAAAAAATAATTTAGTTTGATTTTTTTAAAGGCAGGGTTTTCCCTGCCTTTTTTTATTTTACCTGGATTAATTAACTTTCATATCTGCTGAAGATTAAAAACAAATTAACTTGGGGGGACTGGTGAACAAAAAAATCGGAATCATAGGAACAGGAAGGCTTGGAAAAAATCTTTTATACTACCTTATAGAAAAAAAAATTGAAATATCTGGAGTTTTCAATTCTCGAACTCAAACCTCAGAAGAAACCAGGGAAATCACAGGTTCAAAAGTTTTTTCAAACCCAAATGAACTTGTTGAAGCCTCTGAAATTATTTTCATAACAACCCCAGATGATATTATTGAAAAAACAGCCCTTGAAATTTCAAAATCAGATATTAAAATTAAAGACAAATTTTTCTTCCATTGCAGCGGTTCCCTTCCTTCAACCATACTTTTATCTCTTAAAAACAAAGGAAGCTTTACCGCATCTTTTCACCCTCTTCAAAGTTTTGCAGGTCTTTTGGTCTCAAAAAATCCATTCAAAGGGATTGTTATGGGAATTGAAGGAGAAAATGAAGCTGTTGATATTGGAAAAAACCTTGCAATTCTTTTGGGAAGTGTTCCTTTTACTCTTAAAACAGAGGGTAAAACCCTTTACCATGCTGCGGCTGTTATTGCTTCAAACTATCTTGTTACACTAACTGATATTTCACTTTCTTTTCTTGAAGCAGCAGGAATAGAAAAGGAAAACGGCCTTCAAATAATAGCTCCCCTGATAAGAGGAACCCTTGAAAACATAATGGCCAAAGGCACAGGAAAAGCACTTACCGGGCCTGTTGCAAGGGGTGACAGCCAAACAATTAAATCCCATAGAAAAAGTATTTTACAATCAATCCCAGAAATGGGCAGTTTCTATAAGATTATGTGCGAACATACTGTTAAAATTGCAAAAGAATCAGGTCATCTTGGAGAAAAAGAAGCAGAAACTATTTTAAGAGCTCTTGATTAAGCACAAAAACTTTTTGTATTTTTTATATATTTTTTCTTATAATTTTTTCAACTTCCATAACTATTAAAAGTGTTAATGCAAGGACAAGCAGCATAGTCCATTCTTTTAAACTCACTGGCTGGGTTTTTAGTACAGATTCAATAAATGGAATATACATAGATGCAATATGCACACTTTGGGCAGCTAAAACAGAAATCCATAAAAACTTATTTTTTAAATGGTTTATTTTAAATACAGAAATATGTTCTGTACGAGAATTAAACACGTGAATATTTTCAAATAAAACCATTAAAAGAAGTGTTAGATTCCGTGCTGAATCTTCTTGGTAACCTAAATTAAGAAGTGTATAAAAAAGAGCAAAGGCTGTAATACCCATGTATAAACCACCTACAACAACCCTTGAAATCATAACCTTATTAAAAATAGCTTCTTTTGGCTTACGAGGTTTACGTTCTAACACTCCAGGTTCTGCTTTTTCCAAACCAAGAGCAACATCTTGAAAACCATTTGTAACAAGATTTAACCATAAAAGCTGCACAGGTAATAAAGGTAGGGGAAGAAAAAAAAGTAAGGATAATAAAACCATTATAACTTCTGCAAACCCTGTAGATATAAGCAGGTGGATAACTTTACGAATATTATCATAAGCAACACGTCCTTCTTCAATTCCATTTACAATAGAACCAAAAGAGTCGTCTGTTAAAATAATATCGCTGGCCTCACGTGCCACATCTGTCCCGCTTTTACCCATGGAAATTCCAATATTTGCATGTCTAAGTGCCGGAGCGTCATTTACTCCATCCCCTGTTACTGCTACATAATGGCCAAGAGCTTGAAATGCTTGAACAATCAATTGTTTCTGTTCAGGGGAGACCCGTGCAAAAACACGTTTATTTGCAAGTTCTTCCTTTTTTGCTCCACCCTCTTGCCATCTGGAAATTTCCACCCCATCTATTACTTCATCCCTATTTGTTGCAATCCCAAGTTGTTCTGAGATAAAAAATGCAGTATTTGGATGATCTCCTGTTACCATACAAACTTTTACCCCAGCTTTTTCGGCTGTTTTCACAGCCATTGCAACCCCTTCTCTTAAAGGGTCTGCAATAGCAGCAAAACCAAGGTAAGTGTAATCATAGGAGGCTATCTCCTCTTCATTACTTATTTTATAAGCTAAGGCAATATTTCTAAATCCTTTTGCCGCCCATAAATCAACTTGCTCATTTATCAGATTAATTTCAGCTTTACTTAATAAAGATTTACTTAAAATAACCTCAGGAGAACCTTTAATAAAATGCATTTTTTTATTATCAATTTCATAAGTCATTCCTGAGTATTTATTTTCTGGTTCATAGGGCAATTTGTTTATAGCTGTTAAATTTTTGTGCTTATCAACCAGTGAATTATCCAAAGAAAGTGCATATCTTGCTAAAGCAACATCCACCTGATCTCCTAGAAATTTAAATTCACCATCTTCTTTATGATAGGCTGATTCATTACATAAAATTGAGCAAAGAAGTACGTTTTTATCAATATTTTCTTTTGAAGTGTATGTTTTTTTAGGTGTGACAAAATGTTCTACACTAAGAAGATTTTGGGTCAGGGTGCCTGTTTTATCACTTGCTATAAGAGTACTTGAACCAAGTCCTTCAATAGCTGATAGTTTTCTTACTATCACATTACGTTTGCTCATTGAAGCACTTGCAATACTAAGAGCAACCGTAATTGCCACAGGAAGTCCTTCTGGGATTGCAGAAACAGCTAAAGCCACTGCAAAGAAAAACACATCTTTTAATGGGGCTTCCTGGTAGATTCCAATTATAAATACAATACCAACTACAATAGCTATAATTGAAGCAATTCTTAATGAAAAACGTTCCATACGCTCTATCAGAGGTGCTTTGGCAAGTTTTGAACGGGACAGAAGATCAGCAATTTTACCAATTTCTGTTTCACCGCCAATTGCAGTTACCGCACCAATAGCCCTACCTCTTGTAACCATTGAACCGGCATAAAGCATATTTTTTCTATCTCCAACAGGTTCATCTGGTTTTGTTGAAATATATGAAGAGTCTTTATTTATATCAATAGATTCACCTGTCAAAAGAGACTCATTAACATATAATTCATAAGCATCAATAAGACGTATATCAGCTGGAACTTTAACCCCAGATTCAAAAAAAACAATATCTCCAAGGGTAAGATCTTCACTTTGAATCTCAAGTTCAATCCCGTCTCTTAAAACAATTACAAAAGTTTTTATCACTTTTTTTAAAGCACCAGCTCTTTCTCCTGCTGTATATTCCTGATATGTCCCAATTATTGCATTTATAAAAAGCACTGCCAGTATAAAAAAACCGTCAGTAAATTCTTTAATAAAAAAAGAAACAAGAGTAGCAATTAATAAGATATAAATTATAGGACTTTTAAATTGTGCAAAAAATACATTTATTAAAGTTTGTTTTTTTGTTTCGGGTAAAGAGTTTTTTCCATAGAGCTTTGTACGGGTTTTAACCTCTTCACTGGTTAATCCATTAGGGCTGGTATCCAAAGCTTTTAAACAATCTTCAATATTTTTTGTATAAAACATCAGAGTATCCTTAAACTTAATTATCTTGATTTTTCATCAATATAATACATTAACAGAAGTTTCAATTTACAAAAAAGGATATTTGAAAATTTATTGATTAAAGGAAGGCAGGGCTATAGTTAAAATCTTCGGATTACTTTAGTATCCTGGGGCTAGGATCTTGGATTATGGGAAAAATCTCACTTTTTATAATAAAAACAAGCAATTGCCAGACCAAGAATTACTGGCTAACCTGAATTGAGAACTTCATGTTTTGGCGGTTCTAATAGCAAACTTAAAAAATCGCTCAATTCAGACTGATAAGTGATTGACCCTGTTTAGTTTAAAAAACTCAAACTTAAGTCAATCACTTTTTAAACAAACAGCTAGATTTCTTTTTCGTCCAGGTGAAGTTCTCTTAAAAGAGATTCTTCCTTTTCCAAAGGAATTTTGCCTGTGATAACAGCGATATTATCTTTAAATGCATCTGAGCCAAAATATTTACCTGCAGCATTTGCAAGTTTTTCACTGTCAGCAGTTAAAAGTCTTTCCTTAAACTCCTGCCTTTTGCTGTCAGGAATACCCAAAATTCTTCTGAAAAAATCTTTTGAAGCCGAAGCTGCCGGAGAATCAGGTTTGTCAAGTTCTGAAGCTGTTTGAAGAATAGCTTCTTTTATTTCATCAGAATCAAAATTTCCTTTTTTAAGAAATTCTATTCCATTTTTAAAAGTATCTATGGTTCGTTTTATATTTGGATCTCTATAGGAACCGCAGGAAAAAATTCCCTCTTCTGAATTATAAAGAGCAAAGCCTCCGTAAGCCCCACCCTTTTCTCTTATTTCCTTATGGAGATAATTTGACTTTAAAAGCCTTGATAGTACTGAAAAATAAGGAGCATCTTCTTTTTCAAAAGAAGCTACCTTGGATGCAGCACCCACAAAAGACACAGAACTTTGAGTTGTCCAGGCTTCCCTTATTGGCTTGTTAAATTTTTTAAAAGCAGGAGAAATAAACCCATTTGACCCTTTAGTTGACAAGGAATCTGAAAAAATTGAAAAAATTTCATCTCCGGTTTTCAAGTTCCCTTCTCCCCCAACCATGCAGACTTTATAGTTATTTTCATTGAAACACAGCCTTCCTATAAGCTCCATTTTTTCTTTTAAGGATGATAAAACTTTATCTTCTTCAATTTTTGATTCAAAGGAGTCTGTGATTTTTCTTACAAGCCTTAGCTGTGAAATTCCGCTCCATGACTCAGCCAAAGACGAGGTCAGGGAAAGATTTCTTGATGCAAGCAAAATAGCAAGCTTATGTCCGTTTTGAACAACAGAAGACTCAAGCCCTGATCTAAATTGAAGCAAAAGGCTTTTTATTCTTTGTGTATCTTCAAAGGAAAAATCACTTATAAGTTCTGCACTAAGCTCAAACATATCTTTTTGATATCTTTCAAGGCATTTTGCCCCAAACCCTATGGATGAAAAAGTTGAGCTATTTTCAAAAACAGAAGTTCTTACCATGGGAGAAAATCCAAATCCGCCTGTAACAGCATCAATTTTTCTTGTAAAGTCCATATAGTTTCTCTTTTTTGTTCCTGTTTTTGAAACAAGAAAGGTAAATAGAGGAACATATTCAATAAGTTCGGGAGGCAAATGGCCGGTTCCAAACACAGAATTAAAATAAAAAATTTCTGAAGTGGGTTTTTCATAATAATAAATTTTTTTATCATGAGAAATTTTATCAGGAGATTCTTTTTTTACTTCCTTTGAAATATCTGAAATTTCAAGACTGGGAAGACATGAAAGATCTTCTTTTGTTTCCTGGAGAAAATTAAGCTGTTTTTCTCTTTCTTTTATTTTTTCAATATCTGAATCGCTTAAACTCTTTCTTTTTTCTTCAAGCTGTTTTTGTTCTTTTTGGGCTTCTTTTTTACCTTTTTCAGGATCAGGATTTAATATCATTAAAACTCTGTGGGGATTATCAATAAAATATTTCTTAATATATCCTTCAAAAAAATTTTCATTTAAGGCTTTTTTTCTTATTTTTTCAAGATTTTCATCAAACAAAAGAACACTAAGGGGATCCCCGCCATGAAACCAGGTGCTTCCAATCCCAAGAAACATTTTAATTCCATAGGGCATGGGCGTGTTTGTTATTTCTCTTCTGTGAAATTCAAATTGGTGAACAGCAGTTTCAATGAGCTCTTTATCAATTCCATTTTCATAAAGGTCATTAAATACATCAAAAATTATTTTTTCCACTTTTTTTGCGTCTTCAGGATTTATTCCTTTAAGTCCCGAGGCAAAAAAAGTATCTTTATTATCCCCGTCAAAGCCTGAAACATCTGTAAGAGATGAACCAAGATTTGAATCTATCAAAGCCTTATAAAGAGGAGCAGCTGAATTACCCAGAAGAATCTGGTCAAGCAGTGAAAGAACTAAAGTTTCAAAGCTGTCTGTAACATCAGAAGTCAGCCAGGCAACAGCTGCCTGGGATTTTTTTTCAATGTTTTTTTCACCGTCTGCAGGATAGGTATAAACAAGTTCTTTTGGCTTATCCCACCTGGGTTGATTAGAAACTTCAGTTCCAGGATCTATTGAATCAAAACGACTTAAAACATTTTCATCAATAAATTTTAAATGCTTTTCAATATCCAGATCTCCATAGGTGAAAAACCAGGAATTTGAAGGATGATAATGAATCTTATGGAAGTCTTTTAAATCTTTGTGAGTCAAATTTGGAATTTCAAGGGGTTCTCCTCCTGAGTTAAACCCATAGGTTGTGTCAGGGTAAAGAGCATTTAAAAGGGAACGTCCCATAACCTGGTTTTGGGATGACATTGCACCTTTCATTTCATTAAAAACTACTCCCTGGTAGGAAAGCTCGCCTTTTTCATCAACAGAAAGCCTATGCCCTTCCTGCATAAAGCTTAATTTATCAAGATTTGGGAAAAAAGCAGCATCAAGATAAACACCCATTAAATTATAAAAATCTTTTTCATTTTGAGCAGCATAAGGATACATTGTCCAGTCTGAGGCTGTAAATGCATTCATAAAAGTATTGAGACTCCTTTTAATCATTGAAAAAAAAGGGTCTCTGACCTTGTATTTTTGTGAACCACACAAGGCTGTATGTTCAAGTATATGGGCAACCCCTGTTGAATCTTTTGGAACTGTTCTAAAAGCAACTCCAAAGACATTTTCCCTGTCGCTACTTTTTATATGGATATGCTTTGCCTTGGTATTTTCATGAATAAACTCAAAATAATCAGCATTGATAAGTTCAAGCCTTTTTTTTCGTAAAAGCTTATGCCCAAAAATCAAATCACCTTCATTAAATTTCTTTTTCTTATCTGACATAGAATAAAAACCTTTCAAAAATGTATAAAAAAATTGGTAACAACTATAGTTTCAATAAAATAAATTCATCTTTGAATATAACCTGAGTATTTTAATTTACAAGGGTTGCAAAACATAAGGAAGCAAGACAACAGTCTTTTAAGCTTATACTGAAAATTCCAGTATCGACAAATAAACTTTTAGCCTGAAGAATTTGAAAAAAATAGAGGAAAATAGAAAACTAAAAAGTTGTTTCAGCCAGGAAAGATATAAATTCATCCTTAATATAATAGCAGAACATTTAAGGGATCAGTTTTTAACTTGATGCTAAAAACAAGACAAAACCGGTTTTTATTCAGCTTATAATCGCAGCAATGTTTAAAAAAACAAATTTAAGTTCATTCTTCTTTTGATTCAACAGGAAGATAAGCTCCCCTTTCAACTCGTCTTATTTGACCTGTAGAATTCAATCTAAAAATTATATTTCTCAGTTTTTTATCTTCAAAACCTGTTTTTTCTTTGAGAAATTTAAAATTAACAGGCTTTTTTTGATTTCTGACAATATCAAAAACCATTTCAGCTGCTGTTATTTTTTTACCCTTGCGAGGTAAAGAAGAGACCTTTCCAACTCGATATGAAGATGTTAGAGTTACCTGTTTTAAAAGGTTTTCAAGTTCATCAATTCTTTGACTAAGTCTTTCAAAATCTTTTTTAGTGGGAATATTGTACTCTTCCATAAGTTCAGAAATCAAAAACCCGATACTTTTATTTTTTTTCCCAGCCATTAACAGCTCCTTTTAAATTATTAAAACAATTGCGGAATAAAAACCGACTTTTCCAACAATCTTTAAATTATACCTATAGTTTACTCCAATGTCTTGAAACTTCATTTTCTCTCCATATTCTTTACAAAAAACAATCCCTGCAATTAATATTGTTTTCACACACAAAACTTATTTAAAATAAAACAATGGAAAAAAATCATCTTTTATTTCCTTAATATATTAAATTTTAAACAAGGGTACAAGGCCATTATTTAAAATGATTAAAAATAGTTGCCTTTTCAATTGCAAAAATTTATCTCTAAAGGTATGAAACAAACCAAAACATTTTACCTTAAAATTTACTTTTGAGGATTTGCAGATAAATGAAAAGATTTCAAAAATTTTTATGGAAACTTGCAACCCTTGATGGAAGTGCAGAAAACATTGCCCGAGGTGTTGCAGCAGGAACTTTTATATCCTTTTCCCCTCTTGTTCCTTTTCACACAATTCTTGGAATTACTTTAGCCTTCTTTGTAAAAGGAAGCAAAAGAGCAGCAATGATAGCTGTTTGGCTCAGCAATCCCATCACCATTCCTCTTTTCTATGCAGCCTCATATTATACAGGTATCAGTCTTCTTGGTTTTGAGCATGCAGACATAGGTATTCTTTACGAACTTATAGATATAATTGGCAGTAAAATTAAACTTGGAATAAAAATCGAGCAGATACAAATTCTTTTAGAATCAGAAATGTATATTTTTTATTCAATGCTTTTTGGAGGGGTTGTTCTTGGTCTTCCATCTGCAATAGCCTCATATTTTATTTCAAAGTACTGGGTAAAAAGACTGAGAAATGAAGAGGATATTACCATAGAATGACAAACCCATCGAAAATACTTAAAGAATACGGATATTTTCCTAAAAAAGAGTATGGTCAAAATTTTCTAGTGGATCCTTCAACTCCTGAAATGATAATCCGAAAATCAGGGATAGAAAAAGGTTCAAACATTATTGAAATCGGCCCTGGACTTGGGGCATTGACAAAAGCTGCATCAAACTGGGGAGACTTTGTATTTGGAATTGAAAAAGATAAAAGACTTATTCCAATACTTGAAAAAGAATTAAACAAAAACAATTGCACAAATGTTGAAGTAATTAATCAAGATATTTTAAAAACTGATTTGACCAAGTTTTTGAGTAAAGACAAAAAAAATTATCTTATCGGAAATCTGCCCTATAATATTTCTTCTCAAATACTTTTTCTGGCAATTAATCACAAAGAAAAAATTGATAAATGTGTTTTTATGCTCCAAAAGGAACTTGCAACAAGAATAGTTTCACCAAAAGGCACAAAAGATTATGGGCGAATTTCCATTGTTCTCAAATATCATTCTGATATCAAAATAATTGCAGGATTAAAGCCAACACTTTTCTACCCAAGGCCTAAAGTTGACTCCAGTGTAATTTTAATAGATTTTAACAAAAAAAATAAAATCAAGGCAAAGGATCCCGAACTTTTACATGAAATAGTAAAGCTTTCATTTGGAATGAGAAGAAAAACTTTGAGAAATTCACTTGGAAAAGGTTTTAAAGATAAGGCTCTTCTTGAAGAAATTTTTAAAAGCCTTCACCTTTCTACTTCATCGAGAGGTGAAGACCTTGAACTTGAAGATTATATAAGGCTGACAAACAAGTTTTATGAGTTTGACATTAAACTTTAATGCTTATGTTTTTTCCCAAATAAAATTAAACTCTCCATTATGTTAAAGGTCTGGCTTCTAATTTATTTGAGCCAAACTTAACTGCCTTTTTTATGTCCAATCTTCTTCAATTCCTGATTCTTCAAGAACTTTTTTATACCACATTGAAAAAACATAACGTGCCTTTATTTTATCATCTCCTGTTATAACTCCAAGAGACATTTCTTCAACAATTTTTCTATAGGCACTATCCCCTTTTTTTTCAGGGAAATCATTAAAAAACTTTTCTACTATTCCTGAAACCGTATTACCTGTCTTATCTTTTCTTATTTCTACCGGATGTTTTGGTTCCTCAAAAGGATCCCATGAATCAAAACCTTTTCTTAAAATAGCTGACTGAGTTCTTTTTCCCATTGAATCAAAAATTGCTTTTTTTCTTTTATCTATTTCTTCCCTAGAAAAAGACTCACTATTTTCAAAAACTGTCATTTTTATCTCCTTTTTTAGACCTTATAACTCTAGACTTTAAAAAACCTCAATGGTAATTTTCTTTCTATAGAAACACCTAAACTTTAATCATTAAAAACTTTTTAGTACTTAAAAGTATAAAATACAGCTAAAATATGATATCTCAATTTCACTTTTATTGTTTAATCTTTTAAACTACAGGATATTCAATATGTTTAACTTGCTTAAAAAAACTCCAAACTTCATAAAGGATACAGTCTGCATCATTTTAATAACTTTGTCATCAGGGTTTTTGATGTATTATTTTTCAGGTATAGAATTTTCCTTTAAAGAAACCAGGTTATCTGAAATAAACAAAAAAGAAATTTCCTTTGAAGAGGCCAAGTCAGTCTTTGAAAATAAAAATGGACTTTTTATAGACTCAAGAAGTAAAAGGTTTTATGAAAAAGCCCATATAGATGGTGCTATAAATATCCCAGCTGACAATTACCTTGAATATTCTTTTGATTTTTTATCGGCCTACCCTGATAAGTCAATTAAAATAATAGTATATTGTGATGGAAGAAACTGTGACTCAAGTCATATAATAACAGAATTTTTAAACGATTTAGGTTATGAAGATGTAAATATTTTAATAAACGGCTGGAGCCTTTGGAAAGAAGATAATCTTCCTGGTTTTTTCACAGGGAACTGAATATTATCGGAGAGATAAAATGGAAACAGAATTTAAAAAACATTCGGTTTTTACTGCTAGAATTCTTTTGGGAATAATTTTTTTTGCTGCAGGAGCTTCAAAAGTTATCAACCCCCTATTGTTTGCTGAAATAATAATGAACTATCAAATAGTTCCAGATTATCTTGTTAATCTAACAGCATTTTTCCTTCCTTACCTTGAAATAACAATTGCAATAATGCTTATCTCAGGGCTTTTCCTTGAAGGAGCTGTGATTATCTCCCTTATTTTGCTTATTTCATTTGGAGGTAGTCTTATTTTCAACTTAGCAAGGGGCCTTAACATTTCATGCGGATGTTTTACTTCAGTAGCTGAAGAGGCTACAAACCTTGATTATATTTATTATATAGCCAGAGATATAGTGTTTATTTTTATTGCATCATATCTAGCAAGAGAAGTTTTTTTCACCAAAATAAGCAAAAGTTAACCAGGGGGATTTATGGAAAGGGAAACATGGACCAATAAGTTTGCATTTATACTTGCAAGTGTTGGTTCTGCTATAGGACTTGGCAATATCTGGCTTTTTTCATGGAGGGTTGGAGCTTACGGAGGAGCTTCATTTCTTATACCATATATTTTATTTGTTTTTGGCATAGCTGCTATAGGACTTATGGGAGAATGGGCTTTTGGAAGGTGTCAGAAGCAAGGTGCTATAGGGGCCTTTGAAAATGTGTTTAAAAGCAAAAATGAAAAATACAAAAAATACGGCACAGCACTTGGACTGATTCCTGTGATAGCTATTTATTCAATTTTTATTTTTTATACAATAGTTACAGGCTGGCTTATCAAATATTTTTTTCTAGCTGTTTCAGGTAATTTTGCCACAATGGATATTGCAAATTATTTTTCAAGCTTTGCCGGAAGTTCAACATCAATTCCCTGGCATGGAATTGCCATTTTAATAAATCTTGTAATTGTATTTTTTGGAGTTTCAAAAGGTATTGAAAAAACCAATAAAATTATCATGCCTTTATTTTTTGGAATGCTTATCCTTCTTTTATTCCGTTCCCTTACCCTTGACGGTGCTTTTGAAGGAATAAAATATATTTTAATGCCAGACTGGTCAAAAATAGCAATGTCTGAAACCTGGGTAATGGCCCTTGGACAGGCTTTTTTCACCTTAAGTCTTGGAGGAGCTACCATGCTTGTTTACGGAAGTTATGCAAAGGATGAAACCTCAATTCCTTCGGCTGCATTTCAGACTGTAACCTTTAATTTTTTGGCTTCTCTTCTTTCTGCCTTTGTCATTATTCCAGCTGTTTTTGCCTTTAATTTTGACCCAAAAGCAGGGCCTGCTCTTCTTTTTATAACAATTCCAAATATCGTAAATCAAATGCCCGGTGGAATGCTTTTTGGAATAGTTTTTTTTCTTTCAGTTGTATTTGCAGCTCTTTCTTCCTCAATAAGTATGCTTGAGCCTGCTGTTGAAGGATTTATGTACAAAACAAAAATGTCTCGTACCAAAGCTGTTGTTCTTCTTTCTGTTCTTGCCTTTGTAATAGGAATCCCCCTTGATATTGATATGAATCTTTTTGGAAAATGGGCTGATATTACAACAGTATTTGTTCTTCCTTTTGGTGCTCTTGTTTCAGCTTTTGTATTTTTCTGGATTTACGGAACTGCCAATGCAAGAAGAGAAATAAACAAAGGAGACGGTTTCAAATTCGGCAAATGGTTTGAATTTTATTCCAAATATGTTTTTGTACCGGTTGCAGCTCTTGTTCTTATATTAAATATTGCCCTTGGCGGTATTGGCTGATTTAAGTCAAACCTAAGTTGAGCGTTTCATATTTTTAAATTAAAAAGTTTTTAATAAATCAAGCTTATTATATTTAAAAATATCAAACCCTGGGGGCTTTTCAATTTAGGTCAAACAATCCTTTTAATGATTTTTAAAGGTGTAAAAAGTATAAAAGCTTTTTACACCTTTTTTTATTTTTTAAAGCAATAGAATTTTTCTATTCTCTTTTAAATCTCAATTAAGATTATGAATTTGCATTTCATTTTTATCAAATGATAGATAGTTGAATTCAAATATTAACTATCATCAAATAAAGGATAAAAATGAAAAAATTAATTTTTATAAGTTTTTCTGTATTTCTTCTTATTTCCACAAACTGCTTTGCACAAAATTGTCTTTCACCTTTTAAAAATGAAAAGGGAAAAATTGATATTGCCGGAGGAACAGCCCATATTCCTGTTTTAAAAGAAGCTTCCCAAAATATAATGAAATTTAACCCGGATATTAGAATAACAATTGGAGGGGGCGGTTCAGGTACAGGAATAAAAAAACTTGGTGAAGGGCTTATTGATATTGGAAATTCAGGTAGAAAACCAAGTAAAAATGAAATTGAAAAATACAACCTTTCCATGTACAGGTGGGCAATTGACGGGGTTGCTATTATTGTAAACAAAAAAAATTCTATATCAAATATTAATACCCAGACACTTCAAAAAATATTTTCCGGAGAAATTACAAACTGGAAAACACTGGGTGGTGAAAACGGATCAATAAACATTTACACCAGAGATGAAGCAAGCGGCACAAGGGAAGTTTTTTGGAAAAAAGCCCTTTTAAAAGAAAATATAAGTCAAAAAGCCATTTTTATTTCTTCAAACGGAGCCATGAAAACTGCTGTTTCAAAAGATGAAAATGCAATTGGATATATATCTATTGGCCATCTTGACAATAATGTTAAAGGTGTTTCTCTAAACAAAGCATACCCTGATCTTGAAAATGTAAAATCAGGAAAATACAATGTTTCAAGGGGACTTTTCAGCAATACAAAAGGTGAAGCAAAAGGACTTAACAAAAAGTTCATAGATTATCTTTATTCTGAGGACGGTCAAAAAATTATAAAATCCAAAGGATTTATTCCTGTTGAAAGATAAATTATAATTGTTCAATTTAAAGAGCAAAGCCAAATCAGATCTTTTACTTAAATTTACAATTTATTTTGGAACCATTTGTGGTGCTGCTGTTATTTTTTCCATTTTGATTTTGCTTATTTTTCTTGGAATTCCTTTTTTTAAAGAATCGGGACTTTCCATTTTTTTTGACACATGGAATCCAGGTAAGGGTAAATACGGAATTTTACCCATGATTTATACTACATTTATAATAGCTGTTCCTGCTGTTTTTGCAGGATTTTTTTTAAGCCTTGGTTTTGCCTGCTTTGCAGCTTCAACAGGACACCGCTTTTTAAAAAAACCTTCAATTGCACTAATTAGAACAGCCTCTGCCATTCCAACTATTGTTTATGCTTTTATTGGAGTTTTTCTTATTGTTCCTTTTATAAGAAATATTGGGGCAACAGGTTCAGGATACAGTATTTTAAGTGCCTCTTTAATGCTTGCACTGCTTATTTCTCCAACAATGATTTTCTTTTTTTATGACAGTATAATTAAATCTTTAAAATCTTTAAAAACCGGAGGACTTGTTCTTGGGGCAACAAAAACCGAAACCCTTTTATATTTGGTTATTCCCAATGCAAAAAACGGAATTTATTCAGGAATTTTTCTTGGAATGGGAAGAGCAATCGGAGACACAATGATAAGTCTTATGCTTGCCGGAAATTCAATTTCATTTCCCTTATCTCCCTTTGAAAGCGGAAGAACACTTACTGCTCATATAGGGCTTGTAATGGCTGCTGATTATGACAGTCCTGAGTTTGGGTCAATTTTTGCCTGTGGCATTCTTCTTTATTTAATAACTGCTGTTTTAAGTATTTTATCAAAACTTATTTACAAAAAAACAGGAGATTATTAATGAAAATAAGATTATTTAAATATTTTTCTTATTTAAGTTTTTGTCTTTATTCATCTGTTCTTGTTTATTTTATTTCCTGGCTTTTAATCAAAGCTGAAAATCCTTTTTCAAAATCATCAATATTTGGAAATGCCAACCCAATACAAGCAATACTTCTTAATGAACCTGTATTTGAAGGGCTTTTTCCGGCAATTGCAGGAACTTTTCTCATAATAATCACATCAATGCTCATTGCCATTCCTGCAGGAACTGGCACAGGTATTTTTTTAAGTGAATATGCGGGTAAAAAAACATATAAATTTCTAAGTACATCAATTGATATTTTGGCAGGACTGCCTTCAATTGTTACAGGACTTTTTGGATTTTCAATTATTCTTTTAATTCACAAAATATTTGATGGAAAAGGACCTGGCTTTTCCATTGCAGCTTCTGGTTTTTCACTTTCATTTCTTGTTCTTCCCTATATTGCAAAAAGCACTGAAGAAGCATTAAAATCAACGGATAAAGCCCTGAGACTGACAGCAGTTTTGCTTGGTGCCTCAAAAATTGAAAATATAAGACTTGTTCTTCTTCCAAAAAACTTTAACCAGATTTTAAGTAAAATCCTTCTTGCTGTTGCAAGGTGTGCTGAAGATACTTCTGTTATAATGCTTACAGGTGCGGTTGCAAATTCAGGGATTCCAGGAAATATTTTTGAAAAATACGAAGCTCTTCCATTTTTTATTTACTATACATCCTCAGAATACTCATCTGAAAGCGAACTTTTAATGGCTTACAATGCTTCTGTTTTACTTGTTTCTATTTGCTGTTTTCTTTTTATTTTATCTTTTTTAATCAGAAAGGCTGTTTTTTACAGGCATAATAAAAAATGAAAATAAAAATTAATAATCTTTTTTTTAAATATAAAAATATCAATATTTTAAAAGACATAAGTCTTGAAATCAAAAAAAATAAAATAACTGCTATTTCAGGAGTTTCAGGAGCGGGAAAATCAACACTTTTATTTTGCCTAAACAGGCTTTATGAAGAGTTTGAAAATACAAAAGTAAAGGGAAGCATTCATTCTTTTCTTGATAATAAATGGATTGATATCTTTGACAAATCTGTTTCACTTCCCTGGCTCAGACAAAAAACAGGACTTGTTTTTCAAAATCCCAATCCTTTTCCAATGAGTATAGAAAAAAACCTTTACTTCCCTTTCAGGCTTTTAACTGCTCCAAAAATTAAATCTAAAAATCTTAAAACAGAAATAATAACCACATTAAAAAAAGTTCATCTTTATGAAGAAGTAAAATCAAGACTTAAAATGCCTGCTTCATCCCTTTCCGGAGGACAGCAGCAAAGGCTTTCCATTGCAAGGGCTCTTATTGCAAAACCTGAAATTATTATGCTTGATGAACCAACATCATCTCTTGATCCTGAGTCTGAAAAAAAAATTGAAACCCTTTTAAAAGAACTTAAAAAGGAATGCACAATTATAATGGTTTCACATTCAATGGAACAAATTAAAAGAATTTCTGACCACCATATAAAAATTGAAAATAAAACTGCTTATCAGTTGTATTGATAAAAAGTAAATTTTATGACAATTAGATATTCAACCTGAATTAAATATATTTTTTCTATATATTTAAATTAATTTATGAAATTTTCAATTTAAAGTGTGCAATTTAAATTAAACAAAACCTTGTCATTTATCAGGGAGATAAAATGAAAAAGATTTTTTACGTTGGAGATCCTGTGTGTTCCTGGTGCTATGCATTTACAGATATTTTTGAAGAAATAAAAAAAGAGTTTTCAAAAGATTTGAGCTTTTCATATTTAATGGGAGGCCTTGTTTTTGAAAGGGAAATAGTTTTAGATCGTGCCTTAAAAAGACTTCTTAAGAAAAACTGGAAAGAAGTTGAAACAAAAACAGGTAAGCATATCAAAGCTTCTGTAAATATTGAAGAAGCAAGAGAAACACCTTATATTTCAGACCCTGGATGTATAGGATTTCAGGCTATAAAATTACAAGACGAAGAGCTTGCATATAAATTTTACAAAAATATGCACATAGCTTTTTATGAAAAACTTGAAAATATCTTTGAATTTGAAACTCTTTTAAAACTTGCTGTAGAAATTGGGATTGACAAAAATTATTTTTCATCAAAATTTAATGATCCTGTTACCAAAGAACTTGCAGTAAAAGACATTGAAAAAGCAAAAGAGCTTGGTGTAAGAGCTTTTCCCTCTCTTGTTCTTCAAGATGAGTCTGGTACTAAAGTTTTAAATCAGGGATTTAGAAAATACTCTCTTTTAAAGGTTCAGATTGAATCCTGGCTTCAGGGAAAACTCAGTGCAGGTGATATTCTTCCTGTACTTTAAATTTTATTTATCATTTCAGAGTCTTAGGTTCCCAAGCCAGAACTTGGGAATTAGCAAAAAAGATGTGGGCAATGGGTAGAGCTGATCCTTGGAAAAGAAAAATAAAACTTAATGCCGGGCTAAATAAAAATACCCGGCAGGTTAATTTCATCAAATTGGAGGAGCTATTACTACAAGAACCTTCATTTCAGTATCAGCCCTGATTCCATGGGGTTCTCTTATTTGGGTAATAAGCATATCACCTTTTTTCCCAGGAATTTCCACCCCGTCGGCTCCAAGAAACTTCCCCTCTCCTTCAAGAATTGTAATCGAAGCTTCCCCATCAATATCATGGGAATGAACAGGAAGAGACTGACCTTCTTTAAAATTAAAATTTACAATTTTAAAACTTTCTGATTCATGAACAAGAGTCATCTTCAAACTCTTCTCTGAAAAACCATTGTTTAAAATATTTTTTATTGCCATCTTTACTACCTCCTTATTAGTGTTTTATCTCATAATACAGCTCTTAATTTATTTTTTCTTTGATCCAGATCAAATATATCAATCTTTTTTCTAAATTTGTACAAATTTAATAGTCCCGAATTTAGAATGATTGATAAATAAAACAACAATCTAAGAATTAAACCATGGTTTACGATTAAATCTTTTTTATATGCAAATGGAGGAAAACAGCCTGAAGCTTTATCTTTAATGGTTTGTATTTAGAAAAACAAAAGAAACAGGATAAGAACAACTTTTATGCCTGAGTAAATCCTGGTTTTATTTGTGATTCCAAGATCACTCAGGCATTTTTTTATTTTAAATATTCAGATAAAAATTTAAAGAATGATATTTTTCTTTCCCCCAAAATAGCGCATAAACTGAGCACGTTCATAAACAGCGGGATCAGAACTTTTTTCCTGGCTTAACTTTCCTTTAAAATCAGAAATACTTGTAAACTTTTTGGAAGTCATCCATTTTTCAAGTCCGTCAATCATTTCTTTTATATAGCCTGCTCCGTTTTTATAAAGAGCTGAAACAGTCTGAACACTGCTTGCTCCGGCAAGAAGCTGCTTAATAAGAGCATCGGAATCATGAACACCTGTAGAAGCCGAAAGATCACAATCAACTTTGTTTGCCATAAATGCCACCCAGCGAAGGGATAAAGCAAGCTCAGCAGGGGTACTCATCATAAAAGAAGGTTTTACTTCAAGCTTTTCAATATCAAAATCAGGACTGAAAAATCTGTTAAATAAAACAAGTCCTTTAATCTTTGTTTGAGACAATTTCTGAATCATAGGCCCTAGATCTGTAAAATAAGGACTGATTTTCAATGCAACAGGAATTGATATTACCTTGGTAACCTCATCAATAATTTTAAAATAAAGATCTTCTTTTTCCTGCTTTGTATGTTTAAAATCTGTAGGAGGGAAAAACATATTAAGCTCAAGTGCGTCAGCACCTGCCTGCTCAAGGTTTGAGGCATAAGCAAGCCATTCAACTGAATAAAAAAAACAGTTTATACTTGCTATTATGGGAATATCTGTTTCTGATTTACAATTTTCTATCAATTCAGTGTATTTTTTTAGATTTTCTTCGCGGATAAGATAATCATAATATTCAATGGGGTTTCTTTGACCTTCATAATCAAAATATTTAGGATCACCCCATTTTTTTTTGGCAGTTTCTAAAAAATCAGCATATTCATACCTTACTTCTTCTTCAAAAATTGATTTTAATACAACAGCACCTGCACCGTTTGAAGCAAATTTTTTAACATTTTCAACAGAACCTGTAAGCCCTGAGCTTCCTGCTATTACAGGACTTTTTAAGTTAAGCCCCATATAATTGGTTGAAAGATCCATTTTATCTCCTTTAGTTATAGTTTGCAGATTTTAAATTTTTCAACTCTTTAGTCTTTTCCAATCTAATCACTAGAAAGAATTACTGCAACTCCCTGTTGCCAAGTCTTTAATCATACCATAATCTTATCAAAAAATACAATCTGCAACAGGGCTTTAAAATAAACACTAAGGCTGAACCAAGCCTGGAAAAGCAGCAAACACTTAAATCTTATTCTGACTAAACAAACAACCCAACTCTATAGTTTAGAAAAAACAAAATCACACCGGAAAAATCCGGTGTGATTTTTTTACTGCTATATTTATAAAACTTTATTTATCCCATGATATCTTTAAGGTCTGTTTCAACATCTGTAGTTTTTTTAAGGCCAAAAGTATCAATAAGAGTTTTTGCAACATTTTCAGACAAAAATCCGGGAAGTGTGGGCCCTATTCTTACACCCTTGAATCCAAGATGAAGAAGTGCAAGAAGAACTGTTACAGCTTTTTGCTCATACCATCCAATTGCATAATCAATTGGAAGATCATTTATGTCTTCTGCTCCAAATACTTCTTTTAGTTTAAGAGCTATCACAGCAAGGGAATATGAGTCATTACACTGTCCTGCATCAAGAACCCTTGGAATTCCGCCTATATCGCCGAGATTAAGCTTGTTATATCTGTACTTAGCACATCCTGCTGTAAGAATTACAGTGTCTTTGGGAAGAGCTTTTGCCATATCAGTAAAATATTCCCTGGACTTCATTCTTCCGTCACATCCTGCCATGATAACAAACTTTTTAATTGCACCTGATTTTACAGCTTCAACAATTTTGTCTGCCAGTGCAAGAGTCTGGTGATGGCCAAAACCGCCTGTAATAGTTCCTGTTTCAATTTCAACAGGAGGCTTGCATTTTTTTGCACATTCAATTACCGCTGAAAAATCTTTTTCTTTGCCCTCAGATTTTTCAATATGAACAAGTCCTGGATAACCTGTCATTCCTGTGGTAAAAATTCTGTCTTTATAGGAATCCTTAACAGGGATTATACAATTTGTGGTCATAAGAATTGCACCGTTAAAAGACTCAAATTCTTCGTTTTGCTTCCACCATGCATTCCCATAATTTCCAACAAAGTGCTCATACTTTTTAAAAGCAGGATAATAGTTTGCTGGAAGCATTTCACCATGGGTATAAACATCAACTCCTGTACCTTCGGTCTGCTTAAGCAAATTTTCCATATCTTTAAGATCATGGCCACTTATTAAAATCCCAGGATTTTTCCCAGCTCCTATATTTACCTGGGTAATCTCAGGATTTCCATAGGTTTCAGTATTTGCTTTATCAAGGATTGCCATTGTAGTTACTGCAAACTCTCCTGTTTTCAAAAGCCATTGAAGAAGTTTGTCTCCGTCTTTTTCAACCTCTGTTGCAGAAAGACAATCAATGATGAACTTTGAAATCTCTTCATCAAAATATCCTAAAATATTGGCATGCTCATAATAGGCACAGATCCCCTTTAAACCTATGGTAATAGTTTCTCTTAAAGATCTGATATCAGGATTTTCCTCTGAAAGAATTCCTGAAGTTGCAGCTTTTTCATCTGTAATTTCGCTGAATTTGGCAGACTCAGGCAAATCACCTTTAATTTCAAAGTCTTTAATTAAAGCATCTCTTCTTGAAATAGCTTCCTTGGTAAGAGCATTAATCTTATCATTATCAAAATTTGCATTTGTTATTGTTGAAAACATAGCTTTTGCAGCAAATCCTGCACAATCATTCAGTTTGTCGCCTTTAAGCTCAGCTTTTGATCCAACTACGCACATACCTCTTACGCTGTGAATGAGAAGATCCTGAAGATTTGAAGTGTCATTTGATTTTCCACATACTCCTCTTTTTGTACAACCCTGATTTTTTGCAGTTTCCTGACATTGAAAACAAAACATGGGCAAAACCTCCTTTGTTGATTTTGGGATTGAATTCTTTTTACTTTTGAAAAGTTTTTTAAAAATCATTATCAGTTCCTTATTTATAAATTATTAATTTCATTGTTTTGAACTGATAATTGCAGAGATTAAGATATATATCTTTGATCTAAATCAAAAAACCGGACTTTTTTGCCCGGTTTCTTGATTTGTTATATTTTTCTACTTTTTATACTTAAGAGCTTCAGGTTTTGTTCTTGAACCAGTTGCATTAGGATAGTTCTTTGCTTTTTTGGAATCTATTTTACCGTCTAAAAGAAGCTGGGCTTCATGCATGAAATGATTAAATCTTTTCTTGCACTCATAAAATCCATGCCACCAGGCATAATCAGGAGCCATCATGGCTGTTCCCATTCTTGCTCTTCTTCCTTCATGATGCCAAAGCTCATAAAACTCAATTTCTAATGGCTCATCAAACATCCTTGAATCATCAAGCTTTCCTTCTGCATATAATTTATCAAGCATTTCCTTGGCAGGCTTATAATAAACCTCATTGTATTCTTTAATTACATTGTCTGTTTTTCTATAATGCTCATCTGTCCATGATTTTGAGTGACATTGCTGACAAACAAGAGCCATTTTAGCTCTTTCCTCTTTCCAGTTTGTATCAGCAGGAAAAGGTTCAAAATTTTCAGGACGGATTGTCAAAGCAGACTGAAGTTCCCAGGAAAGTCTTTCTGTAACATCATGACTGGTATTCACTCCTTTTACCCCTGACATATGACATGTGGCACAGGTAGGTCCTCTATAATCAACACCTGGAGACCAGGTTCCAGGAGCTGAGTCCCAATTATACTCATCTTTAAAAGTATGGTAAATATCACCGTGTTTTGATTCATTGAAAATTTCAATCTGGGGATGATCCGGGCCAAGGTGACATTGACCGCAGGCTTCAGGCTTTCTTGCTTCTCCAATTGAAAATCTATGCCTTGTGTGGCAGCTTGTACAGCTTCCAAGGCTTCCGTCCGGGTTAAGACGACCTACACCAACATTGGGCCAGGAACCTTCTTTAAACGAACCGTCTTTTTCCATTTCTACTACAGTTCCATGACAATAATAACAGCCCGACTCTCTTTCAAGTTCAGAGTTCATTCCGTCATTGAGCCATGGATCTATTTTCCATATAATTTCAAGTGTATTTGCATGTTTACTTTTTGCATATTCTTCTGCTTCCTGGGCATGGCATCGCGAGCAGTCTTTTGGAGAAACTATGGTTGAGATGGGAACATAATATTTTGAATCACCATAGGGAAGATCCTTGTTATTATATTCTTTTCTATGGGCTTTGTTAATATCATTGTCGCCGGGCTCAGCCCTGTGACAATCATAACAAGTAATTCCTGCGTGAGCATGTCTGCTCATTGCCCAGTCTGCTACAAGTCCGGGGTTAAGCTCACTATGACATTCAATACAGGCTTTTGCTTCTTCAGGCATAGCTCTTTCAACATTCATAACCTTGGGCTTGGAGTAGTTTGCAACACCTGCATAAGCCAGCCCAAAAATAAAAATCAAAATTATAAACGCTGATATTGATTTTAGTTTCATACAATACTCCTTCTCCTTGTTATCCCTCGGTATAGTTTAATTCAGCGTTATTCCTGCTGAATAAGTTTCCTTTTTTATGTGAACCAGAGGAGCATGGCATTCCATACAGCTTCTTTGAGGTTCTGAATATATTGCTTCCCTGTGGGCCTTCATGGCACCTCTGTCTGTTTGGATATACAAAAGGTTTGAATGACAATTCATGCAAGTTTTGTTTTCCATTTCCTGATGAACTTTATTTTGCATTTTTTCTGTATTATATTCTTTGAAAAAAAAGTGTGCAAAAACGTCTTTCAGACCATGCTTTGACTTTAAATAAAAAAATTCAATTGTGTTTTCAGCCTTGGGAAGATGACAATCCATGCAGGTTGCACGAAGTCCCTTGTCATTGGAGGCATGGGTTGAAGTTCTCCAGGTTTGAACAGCAGCTTCAATTTCATGGCAAGACGCACAAAATCCAGGTGTGGATGTAATGGTCATTACCTTGTAGGTAAAAGCTGTCAAAAGAAAACCTATAAAAACGGCCAGCCCGAAAAGAAGAAAAGATATGGTGATTACCTTTTTCTTTTTCAATAAATTCACCTTTGATTTTTTGTTCACAAAAAACGAAGTTTAGTAAGTATAAATGAGAATAACAAAATCCTTGAGCAATCTCAATCAGTTTTCAACTTTTATTTAAAACTTTCAGTCAAATAGAAATCTTAATAATTGTTTGAAAGTCCTAACTTAAAACACTTCCAATCCCTGTGATAATGACTTATTTCTTAAAAAAGTTCAGTAAATCATCGGCTATATAATAAAAAAGAGGGATAAAAAAAAGAGTAAGAAAAGTGGAAACAACAAGCCCACCCACTGCAACAACAGCCAAAGGTGCCAGTCTTTCCAGCCCTACAGCAAGCTTCATTGCAACAGGAAGCATCCCGGCAATAGTACTTGCCGCAGTCATTAAAACAGGCCTTGTTCTTTTTTTAATTGACATGGTCACAGCCCCAAAACGACTGGCTCCTTTTTTTCTTTGTTCTGAAATAAAATCAAGAAGTAAAATTGAATTATTAACAACAATACCAGACAAAAGTATCAGCCCCATAAAAGCAGGCATGCAAAGGCTTTCACCTGAAAGAAGAATTGCCCAGACAGCACCTATCATGGCAAAGGGAATTGAAAGCATAATAACAAAAGGAAGAACAAAGGATTTGTTTGAAATTACAAGGAAAAAATAAACAAGAACAATGGAAAGCAAAATAGCAGACTTAAGCCCTCCAAAGCTTTGATCCATTGCCTTTTTTTCACCTTCCTGGAAAATTTCATATCCATGGGAAAGACTTAATTCATTTATTATTTTATCAAGATCTTTTTGAATAAATGAAATTGGGGCAAGATCTCTAAAACCTTTTATATTTACAGAATTTTCAAAATTTTTTCTTGTATTTGTTTCCCTTTTAAATTCTGTTTTAAATTCTGCAAGTTCAATTAAGGGAAGAAATCCTTTATTTGTTTTTACTGATAAATTTTTTAAAAAATTTATTATTTCCTGCTCAGCCTGACCAAACCTTAAATTTAGAAAAAAGCCCTGGGTATTTTTAACATTAAAAAAAGAAGCATCAATTCCTGTTGAGGAAGCATTTAAATATTTTCCCAAATCTAAGGGAGTTATTCCAAGTCTTTTTAGTTTTTCAAAATCAGGAATTATCATTATTTCAGGTTTGTCTTTATTCCATGATCTTGAAACATCTGTAATCCCTTTAACTTTTTTAAGCTTTTTTTCTACAATTTCAGCATATTTATCTAAAATATCAGGATCTTTTCCAGTAATCATAAGATCTATTGGAGCTGAAATTGAAGATAGGGGTGTTGCTCCGTATTCATAAACTTCAAAGTTTTTTATTCCCTGAATTTGTCCAAGGGATTTTCTCAAATCTTTTTTAATATCCCAAATGGATTTGTCCCTTTGGAACCTGTCCACAAGAGCTATTGTAATTTTTGCTTCATTTGTGGTTCTTTTGGAACCAAAACTTATTTTGCCTGGCTCTGAACCACCTAAAACAGAAACCCTTTTTACACCTTCAATTTTTTTTAAAATTTCTTGAATTTCAAATGCTTTTTCTTCTGTTTTATCAATTGGAGTTCCCGGCCAGGTTTTAAAATCTATTATCACTATTCCTGTATCCATTGGGGGCATAAGATTTCTTCCTGCAAGAGGAATTTGCCGAAGACTTATAACAAGAACAAAAATCATGGGGATAATAAAAAAATATTTTTTATTTACAGATTTTTTAAAAATAAAATCAAAAAATTTAATACAGGGTGAAACAATAAAAGAAGAAAGTTTTTCCATTGTATTTGAAATAAGCTTTTCTATTTTTGTTTCTTTTTTAAAATAGGGAAACAAAAGGGGAATAAGGGTAACCGACACAATAAATGAAGAAAATAAAGCCATGGTAAGAACAATTGCAAGAGGCCTTAAAATCTGCTGGGTGTATCCACCAACAAACATTACAGGAATTAAAACAGCAATGGTTGTCATTGTGCCTGAAAAATCAGCTAAAAAAACTTCTTTTAACCCGTCAACCGAAGCTTTTACTGCAGGCTTTTTATATTCTCTTAAATGTCTGTCAATATTTTCTGCAACAACAACAGTGTCATCAACAAGAAGCCCCACTGCAAGAATTATTCCCGTAAGAGTTACAATATTTAGCTCAATATCAAAAAAATACATTCCCGCAAATGTAAGAAGAAAAGTTATTGGAATTGAAATAAGAGTCAAAAAAGTAGGCCTTGTTCCTGCAAGAAAAATAAAAATCACTATTCCTGTTAAAAGAATTGAACTTTTTAAGGCATTTATCATATTTGAAACAGAAAGCTCTATTATTTCTCCGGGAGTATCTGTAATTTCAATATTAAAATCAGGATATGATTTTTGAAGTTTGGGAAGAATCTCTTTTATCTGCTTGTATGCTTCATAGGTATTGCTATTTTCAGCTCTTAAAATATTTATGGCTACTGCTTTTTTAAAATTGCCATGATAAAAATAAGTTTTAAAACTTTCCCCCATTTTTACTTTTGCAATCTCAGACAAATATATTGTTTCGCCTGAGTCTGTAACCTTTACTGAAATATCTTTTATTAAATCAATTCTTGTTTTTTCACCTATCAAAGATACTGAAATTTCCTGAGAATCAGTTCTTATAATTCCACCCGGGATATTTAAGTTGTTTTGTGAAAGAGCAAGGATAACCTCATTAAGACTTAAATTATATTCTTCCATTTTAAGGGGATCAGCTAAAATCTGAACTTCAGGTATTTGACCTCCAAAAACTTCTACATCTGATACAAGACTTGCGTTTAAAAGATATTCCTTTATGTCATTATCGCAAATCTGCCTTATACCATCCAGCCCTAAGGAAGAGTTTTTAGGCGAAACACCAAGAACTGCCACAGGAGCAGATGCTGAAGTTATTTTAAAAATTTTTGCTGGAAGAACCCCAGCGGGGAATTGGGAACTTATTTTATTTATTTCATTTGATACTTCAGAAGCTCCAAGGGAAGCGTTTTTTCCATATTCAAACTCAATATTTACAACACAGCTCCCGTCTTTTGAAATAGTTGTTATATCTCTTGCCATATCAATTGATTTAAGAGCTGTTTCAATTTTTTTAGCAACCCTTGATTCAATATCGTCTGCCAGAGCATTTGGCCAGATTACAACCACAGAAGCTCCGGGATAATCAGCATCTGGAAAAAGATTTAAGGGTAGCTTTTTAAACCCTGTAAACCCAAGAATCATTACAATACAAAAAACTGAAATCATAAAATGAGGATAATTTTGATATTGTTTAAAAAAGTCCATCATCTTTTATCTTTCTAAAGGTTTTACTTCCAAATTTCTTGAAAGAGTCATTAAAAAAGAAGGATACCCTGATACAAGCAAATCATCTTCATCAAGAAGATTTGAATAAATAACCCCTTGATTTCCTTCAATTCCAAGGATTTCTATCTTAATTTTCTCTGTTTTATTGTTATTTTTAATTCTAAAAACATAATCAAAATCTTTAAGTGAAAGAATTGTGTTCATTGGCACAACAAAACCTGACACAGATTTTTTTATGAGAAAAACACTTGTTTTAGTACCTATAGGCAGATAAAAATCTTTTGAATTAAATCTTTTTGACTCTAGTTGAATTGTTTCTTTGTTATTTTCAATTTTTGGATTAATTTTTAGAACTGAAGTTGAAAACTCTTTGATGTTTTGATTTAAAATTATTTTATTATCTGAAATAAAAGGTAAAAAAGTTTTTGGGACATTTACAAGCAGATAAAAACCTTTTCCGGTGTTTTCAATTTCATATAAAGTAGTAGCTTTTGGAATAAATTCTGATTTATTAGCTTTTTTTTCAATTACTATTCCATCAAAAGGAGAGTAAATTTTAGAAAAGCCAAGTTCTTTTTCCAAAGCTTTTTTATCGGCATCTGCTTTTTTTAAAAGACCAAGGCTTTTTTCATAATCTGATTTTAATTTATCAAATTCATCTATTGAAATACCTCCGCCTTTTAAAAGGGATTTGTTCCTTGAATATCGTTTTTGAAAAAAATCAGCTTCAGATTTAAGTTTTTCAATTTCACCTTTTAAAGCTTCAATTCTTTGTAAAATTATTTTTGTATCTAAAACTGCAAGAAGTTCTCCCTTTGAAACCCTGTCTCCTTTTTCTTTTTCCATAAACTCAAGGCGGCCTTCTGTTCGGGAAATAATTTTTATTATTTCATCTGCATTTAATTCAGCTATTGTTTTATATTTTAAATCAAGACTTCCTTTTTTAATTTTTACAAAATCAACCAAAACTTCTTTTTCAGAAACCGAGGTAAAAGAGTTTAAAACTTCTTTTCTTTTTTTTACAATCAAAACTCCTGAAAATATAAGCCCTGAAACTATAAAAATAAAAATTATTTTTTTCATTTTTCAGCCCCTTGCTTCAATGAATCATAAATTTCTTCATTAAAAATATCTGAAAATCGTTTTGCACCTTTTTTTTGTGAAACCATAAAATCTGCTGCTGAATTTATTATTTTAAGAACTTGATTTTCTGAATAAATTTCACCTAAATCCCTGCCAAGCCTTGGATGTCTTCCAAGCTTTCCTCCCACAAGGACTCTAAAACCTTTTTTTGTTTCAGCAATAGTTGATGTTGGGCATTTTTTTATACAATCAGAGCAATAAAGACATTTTCCATAATCAATTATTAAAGAGCCTTGTTTAAAAAAAACAGCTCTTTCTCTACATACCTTCACACATTCCATGCATTGAATACAAGGTTCCTTTGTTATAACAGGTTTTGATGCTGCAATAAGACCAATGCCTGCAATTTGGGGTCTTGAACATGAGTTTGGACAAAAAGACACACTTATTTTAAATTCCTGATGAAACTTTATTTGGCCCTTTGAATTTTTTTTAAGAAAAGACAAAATGTCTTTTTTAACAAGAAGGGATTCTATTTTATTTAAAAAATCAGGGCTGCCCTTGATTGCATTTTTACAATTTTTTTCTCCAAAACATGCTTCAAGACTATAGCCTTTTATTTCTTTTTCCATATTTTCCAAAAAACTATTCTTTGCTTCTTCAAGATGAATTGGCTCCACAAGCTTAAGATTTAATTTTTTGACATAATCTTCAACTTTGTTTTTCACTTTTTTTCTTACAAAAAAAGGAACTTTTAATAACTCTTTTTTGGATTCAGCACTCCATTGCATTTTTTTATCTCCATTATCTTTTATCAGCCTTATAAAAAATAACTTCTTTTTTTTAAATTGTATTTGATTTAGATCAAAAAAGCACGACCCCACTTAATTTATTTGTAAGTCCGTGCTTTTTAAAATTTAAAGAATTTTTTAATTTTAAATAAACACTGTTTTCCAATTAGATCTAATAGTGTTTATAAAACAATACCGGACAATAAAATTTATTGTCCGGTATTAAAAAACACAAATAATTTCAATTATTTTTTATAATCACACCTTGTACTGCTGAATCATCTCCTGGATACTTTCAGAAAGACTTGAAAGTTCCCTTACAGTTTGCTGGAGCTGAGCACTTGCTCCTTCAACCTGAACTGCAGAGGCACTTACACTTGCCATATCCCTTGAAATTTCTTCAGAAACATTTTTCATTTCACTGCTTTGATTACTTGCTTCATTTACCATATCTGATGCAAGGTTAATATTTGTACTTACCTCGGCTATTGCAGAAGTCTGTTCTTCTATGGCAGAAGCTATGGCAGACACAATATCATTTACCTTGCCAATTCCCCTGATAATAACATCTATATCTGTTTCAGCTCTTTTTGATGCTTCCTGGATACCATTTATTCTTACACTTATATCCTGGGTTGCTTCAGCAGTCTGGGCTGCAAGATCCTTGATTTCTCCGGCAACAACTGCAAAACCTCTTCCTGCCTCCCCTGCCCTTGCAGCTTCAATTGTGGCATTAAGTGCAAGTAGGTTTGTTTGATCTGAAATACTGGTTATGGTTTCAGTAACCTTTCCTATTTGAAGGGCTGCATCTCCAAGCTCTCTCATCACTACTGCAAAACTTTCTGCCTGGTGAACAGATTCTTCAGTGCTATTATGGGCAGTGGAAGTGTTGGAGGCTATTTCAGCAATAGTAGAAGTCATTTCTTCCATTGCAGATGCAACAGAATTGAGGTTTCCTGCAGAATCTTCCATTTTAACAACCATGGAATCAGTGGTGGCTGTCAGTTCTTCAGCTGCCGCTGCAACTGCTTCAGCCCTATCCCTTGATTCTTTGGCTCCCTGGGCTGTTTGATCTGAAACTGCTGAAAGCTCTGTTGAAGAAGAGGCAAGAGTTTCAACACCTTCTCCAAGATCTTTAAACATCTTTCTCAAAGCAGTGGTCATTTCATTGATCTGACGGCCCATATCACCAAGTTCATCTTTTTGTTCCAAAAGCTCTTCTGGAACTGTTTGTGTCATATCTCCGGCTGCTATGGCCTTAAAAAGCTCCCCACCCTGCCTTAGAGGGACAAGTATACTTCTTGTAACAATAAAACCAAAAATTACTGCTAAAACAAATCCTATGGAAAGGGTGATAAGGGAAAGCCTCATATTTGCCCTTCCCTGTCTGTTGGCTAAAACTTTCTGATCATCAGCACCCTGAATCTGAATCCTTGCTATTTCTCCAAGGGCAGCTAAAGTTTGAGATTCTATTTCACGAACTTCTTCCATTGCAACCCTTGCCATTTCTTCCCTGAGTTGATAGGCCTCAAAAATCTCTTCAATTATTTTATCAAAACCTGCAAATATAATTTCAGCATTCACCCTCATTTCTTCATCAAAAATTTTATGGGCAAGCTCAATATCTCCTTTTCCTACAGCATCTTTTACTTGTTTCACAGCCTGATGAAATCTAATATGGGGTGTATTAACACTGCTTATTACACTGTTAATCACCGAATTTCTTGTAAAAAACCCTGAACGCCAGAGTCCAAAAGCACAGGTGGCAGCATCTTCTTCTCCTTCAAAATCCTGTCCCTTAACAATCAAAAGAAGAGCCTTGCTCATAACTTCACAATGATCACCTTTAAACCTTTGAAGTTGGCTCATAATATCTTTTGGATTTGAAATACCTGTATTGTCCAGTTTTCTGGAAAGAGCTAAAAATCTTTCATTTGACTCACCCCACCTTGCCAGGTGAGTTGTAAATTCATCCCAGTATTTTTTTTCTTCTTCAGTCTGTTCAGATTTTAAATAATCATCCATAGCCTTTCTATATCTTGCCCTTGCATCTTCTATGTTTGGATACTGCCGGCTTATCACTTCAGCTGGGTTTTCCGGATTAAGAAGAGTTCTTTGAGCCCTGACAACCTTTTCAAACTCATATTCCATTGTAAGGATAGCAATAACACCTGGAAGTCTTTCTTCGGCAAGTTCATTTACATTTTCCATATTCCTTGCTCCTGCAAAATACCATGACAAGCCAATATAAAAAATTATTAAAACCAAAACCCCAAACCCTATGCTCATCCTCAGTCCAACTTTTAAGTTATTAAAAAAACCCATTTCCCCTCCTACTGAGTTTATTATAGCCAAATGCCTATTAAAGATAATTGTTCGATATAAAAACAAATTACTTACTAACAAAAATACTTTTTAAAGCTCCCTTTCTTATAAATTGAAGATAAATTAAACAACGATATTGTAAACTATACAGTGAAACTATTCTAAACATTTTTTAGCAAAAAAACAATTATTCTGTTAAAAAGAAGTTAGTAACTCTTTTTTAGATTAGGCACTCTATTGCATTTTTTTATCTCCATTATTTTTTTATCAGTCTTATACAAAATAACTTCTTTCAGTCTTATACAAAATAACTTCTTTTTTTTTAAATTGTGTTGAATTTAGATCAAAAAAAGCACGACCCCACTTAATTTATTGGTGAGTCCGTGCTTTAAAAATTTAAAAGAATTTTTAATTTTAAATAAAAACTATTTTTCAATCACAATACTTAATGCTCCAAGAGCATTGCCTAGTTCATGAAAATTTGGAAGAATAAGTTTGGTATTAAGTTTTTTGGCCACACCCTCCAGCAAATGTCCCGAGGCAGCTCCTGCACCAATAATAGGAAATTTTGAACCAAACTCTATTTTTAAATACTTATTCTGTCTCCAGTCAGGAAAAACTTCTTTAATTTTTTTACCTGAAGAGTGTGAAGTCAAAAACTCAACTATAGAATCAACAAGTTTATCTTCAATAATTCCAAGAACTTTTTCACAAAATTCATTTACAGAAATCCCAAGTTCCTTTGAAAGAATTGAAGCAGCAATTAAAGAGTTTTTTTCAAAAGGAGCTTTAATTTTTTTAAGAATGCACAAAGCATCTGTTGGAGTAAAACCGCAAACCCCTAAAACTCCTCTATTTACAAAGTCTTGAATTTGTTCCTTTGTTTTTTCATTTTTTCCCATATTTAAATAAAAATCTTTTATTGTTAAATACTCTTTTTTTTCAAAACATTTTTTTATTTCTAAAGAGGCTTCTTCCTTAAGATTTAAATAAAATAAAAGATCATTTTCAAAGGATTCCATCCATTTATCAGGAGATAAAATTTTATCTTTAAAACAAAGGGGCTCCACTCTTTTAGGCCCTATAAAAAGCTTTTTCCTAAAATCAAGACCTATTCTGCTGTCACCGCCAAGTCCTATTGTTTTCATTCTTATTGTTCTTACATGGGTATCAAGTTCACCAATTTTACTTGTGTCGTCAATTACAGGCTTTTTATTTTCAACAAGTAAAATATCAGTTGTTGTTCCTCCAATATCACAGACAATGGCATTGTCAGAATTTAATCCACCAAAGTAAGCAGTAGAGGCAGGCCCGCTTCCAAAGGTTTTAACTGAGCGCTCAACTACCTCGTCAAAATTTAAAAACCCGCCTTCTCCGTCAATAATTTTAAGAGTTTTTATATCAGCGTATTTTTCAACACTTTTTTTAAGGCCTTTGATAAAGTTTTCCATCACAGGCATAAGTCTTGCATTTAAAACAGCTGTAGCAGCCCTTTCTTCAAGACCAGGAGCTGTGCTTACATCTGAAGAAATATAAACAGGTTTATCATCAACAAGAATTATTGCTTTTTTTGCAACAAGCTCATGGGAAGGATTTGCAAAACTCATTGCTGATACAACAGCATAGGAATCTACTCTTCCCTTAAAAAAAAGAATTCCGTCAACCAAAGCTTCCATATTTAGAGGTTTAACTTCATTGCCAAACACATCATGACCTCCTTCAATAAACTTAAACCCAGCAACAGGAAGCTCCATATGTTTTTCAATCCCTATTATAAAAAGAGCTGTATCTCCCCCCTTTTTTTCAACAACAGCATTGGTTGCAAGTGTGCTTGAAACCCCAATCACCTCTATTTCTTCCTTTTGTATATTTTTATCTTTCAAAAGAACTTCAAGGCAGGCCTCTATTCCTTTTCCAAGATCAAAGTGAGTGGTGGGAACCTTTGCAAAAGATTCTACTTCACCTGATTTAAGGTTTTTTAAAATAGAATCTGTAAAAGTTCCTCCAGTATCTATTCCAATCCCATAACTTTTTTTGCTCAATATATCCCCCTGCTTTTAACCATAATTAATTTTCACGAAAATATAACTCTCAATTAGATCAATGGTATTTATAAAACAATACCGGACAATAAAATTTATTGTCCGGTATTAAAAAACACAAATAATTTCAATTATTTTTTATAATCACACCTTGTACTGCTGAATCATCTCCTGGATACTTTCAGAAAGACTTG
>JAVETN010000012.1 GCA_034006035.1 Desulforegulaceae bacterium | reverse complement strand
ACCTGTTTTTTTACTTCCGTCTTTTGATTTACCCGTGGCTTTTATTACATCACAAAACTTTCGGCGTGAATGTGCAATGCATCCCACATGCAAAACATTTTCGAGCTTGTCTATAAAATCATAGCCGCTATATCCGTCTGTTTGCACAACACCTTTATAATCTTTAATAAACCTTGATGCAGCATCTCCTGAACGAGTTGGATGATATTCAAAAATTATACACGGTTTTTCAGAGGTGCCTCCTCTAAAAACCCACATATATGATTTTGTCTGGCTTGACCTTCCTGGTTCTTTGATAACCTGAACAGTGGTTTCGTCAATATTGATTAAAGGGCCTGATAAAATTTCTTTTTTCATTGCTTCTAATACAAGCTCTAAACTTTCTGAAATTTTCTGAGCCCAGCCGCACATGGTTGCTCTGGGGATTTTTACTCCAATTCTTGAAAACTGTTTTTCCTGTCGATAAAAAGGAAGAGCATCTACAAACTTTGCTATAAGAACATGTGCAATAAGTCCTGGAGTTCCAATACATTTTTGAATAATCTGCTCAGGTATCATATCTCCTTTAAAACCAGAAGGATCTGCTTTAAGGCAGCAGAAGAAAAATTATCAGGAATATCAAGATGAAAGCCAGATTTTGAATGCAGGGTTATGGATGAATTTTTATTTATTCCAAAAACCTGATTTATTGAAGCCTGGCTGATTTCTACAACTAAAAGCGGCAAATTTTCTTTTTGCAGTTTTATCTTCCAGTAGGTAAATCTGGTATTTTTAAGATTGTTTATTCTGCAATACTCTGCCTGAGTCAGACAGGATACCTCCCATTTTGATATATGGGTCTTCCAAAAATTTTTTAAATCTGAATTTGGTTTCATTTTTACAAGCCTTTATTTGTTGGTTATTATGGCTTGTATTATAAATGGTCTTTTTATAGTTGTAAGGTGGGGTTTATTGAGCGGTTACGTTTTTATTTACACCCTGCTTAATTCAGTTGAAATAAATGCACCGCAGCAATTAACTTTTCCCTTCTCTTAAAAATAGGATTGCCAAGCAAAAGCTCTGCCCCTTACCACATCTTTCAGACTCGTTTTTAAACTCCAACTTAAAAATATAACTATAAGAAATAACAAGGTTAACTTTCACCAAATCATGGTAGGAACTGGTTACTCAGCAGACGTTTTTTTATTTAAAACAGGGATTGCACAATATAAGCTCAGAAACCAGCAAGAGGTATAAAGGCTTGGTTTAGAAATACAAAAACCCCTTCCACCAGTTTGAAGTTGACTTTCATACTAACAATGATATAATATTTAAATGAAAAAATAGCCTCCTAAATTAAACTAATTCAAAAAAATCAAAAAGTTTCAAATTTCTCCAAAAGCCTGTGGCTTTTATTATAGAGTAGCCGGACAATAAGGTTCAGACAACAAGATTTAGCAAATCTTTGGAAACTTGACTTTTGTATGAATATCTAAATTCCCAAAAAGAAAACAAAAGCATACCAAAGTAATTCAGATATTAAGATTTCCTAAAAGACTGGGGCTAAAAATTTTCACTAAAAAAATGGCAATTATACTTAAATTATAATATAATTTTAATTTTCTATTAAATAAGGGAAAACACTTGAAAAAAACTATTTTAGTATTAATAGCTTTTGTTTGTTTATCATCTGCTGTTCAAGCTGGCCAAGCAATCAGATTCGGGGTTCCGCCCTGGCCCGGTGTAACAGTTAAAACAGCAGTAGTTACTGAAATTTTGGAAACCCTTGGATACAAAACAAAGCAATTGGATGTTGGCCCTGCCATAATTTACAATGGAATGATCAATGGTGAAGTAGAAGTTATGCTTGCAGCCTGGGTTCCTCACCATAATGATCTTGTTGATCCTTTGGTTAAAGCTGGAAAAATTGACAGAGTCACTGCAAACCAGGATGATTCCATAGCCAGTCTTTGTGTTCCTGATTATGTATGGGATGCTGGAGTTCGTTCTTTTAATGATCTTGAGCCCAATGCAGACAAGTTCAATAAAACCATTTACAATCTTGAAGCTGGCTCAGGAATGAATACTGAAATGGAAAGAATCATCGACGCAAATGTCGCTGGCTTAAAGAACTGGGAACAAATGGGAAGTACTTTAGCAGCCATGATGATGGAAGTAGGTTCACAAATAAAACAAAAAAAATGGGTGGTTTTCGGCTGCTGGGCACCACACTGGATGAATACTATCCATAAAATCAAATACCTGGAGGGTGTACCTGGAACAGAAAGTTTCGTAAACCAGTCCTATATTTACACTGTTGTTAATAAAGATTTCTCAAAACAATTTCCTGAAGCTTATAAATTTCTTCAAAAATTCCAGGTCTCTGCTAAAACAGAAAGTGAGTGGATCTATTCCTTTGGATACGAAGATATAGAACCAGAAAAAGTTGCCCGGGACTGGATAGCTGCAAACTTAGACATTGTTGAAGTCTGGCTTGAAGGAGTCAACCAATCCAACGGCAAACCAGCCATGGAAATAATAAGGTCTGAATTTAAGACCCAAAAGTAAATAAATCAGGGTAGTTTTTAAACTAAAAACTGAACAACTTCTTTTTAACTCAAACAAAAGAGCGACAGATCTTCCTGCTTTTTAATTTATATATAAATTTTTCACTTTCAAATAATAAGAGGCCAAGGTATCAACCTTGACCGCTTCATTTTTTTTAAAAAACATTCAAAAACTATTCTATGAGCTCATTTTGTTTTCCAATTATTTCTTTTTACGTTTCCATATAAATAGAAAAAACAAAGGAAATGCAACAACAGGAGTTAATATAGCTAAAAATTTAGCCCAGGAAATTAGTATATTGTTTTCTCTTAAAAGTTTTGAATGGGCTTTTTCCGACATAAAACTAATGTCAACAATTTTGGCTATTTTACCAAGCATTGCAATGGGAATTGATCCTTTTGGAATATCCTGATGACAAGCCACACAAGTGTTTCCACGCTCTAAAGCATCGCGCTGTTCAAGAGTTAAAGGCATTGAAGTTGGCCAGTGAGAATCCAAAGTCTGAACCTGAGTACCGTCAGGGCGTAAAACCTGCATAAAATCACCATGCAATTCCTTGATGGCATGTATCTGCACCTTGGTAAATTTACTTACGTTTTCACCTTCGCCTGTACGAACATCTGCATAACGGGAAATATCAGGGTCAGCTCCATAACGGCCATTGTCTATTCCATATCCTATTGCAGCAGGATTTCCATGACAATCTGCACAATTACGGGTTTCTTTTGTTGTTGTATGGGGATTAAGTGGTGACAATTCCATGGCTGAATAACCGTCTTTTGTCTTTGCAACTTTATTCCAGAGAAGAGTTTTTCCGTCAAGCCCAATAACAGTACCAATGGTCTGAATAACTCCTACCAATGGGGTAACCCGCCCTTCTCCATTCACTCCAAGGGGAGGATTTTCCCAGCGCACATGGCTGTAATCCCAGGAAGTCGGGGCTCCGGGCTGAAGAACCATATTTTTATTATAATCAGCTGTTGTTCCATCGGGAAGTACTTTTTCAGCAGAATCAAGCCAGTCAACAGACTGTTTTCTATAGTCAATTGTATATTGATAACCATAATACTGGGCAGCCCAGCTGGCATGACAAGCGTAACATTCCAATTTTTCCATATGTTGGGGGATTCCAACCATGGCAGTCTTTGCCTGGGAAGGATTAGTCCATTCTTTATTTTGATTTATGGCTTTAAGAGGTGTCAGTTCAAAATCATGTCCATTTGCTGAATGAACAAGAACCTTATCACCGCGGCGAACAACATTGCCAAAGGGATTGCCTCGAGCTGAAATCAAATATCCGCCTTCTTTGTCATATACTTTGGAAAATTTACGTGTAATATCCATTGGAGCATCAGCAAGTCCACGTGGTTTATCTGCTGATGGTTTTCCAAATTCATCTCCAAAACCAAGAGGAAGTTCCCAGGGGAATTTATCAGGGGTCCCATGACAGTCTGCACACTCAACTTCAACAGTTGCAAGGGTTGTAGCTCCTATATTGCCGTTTCCGTGCATGGAAGTGGTAAGATGACAATCCTGGCAAAGTAAGCCGGAATTTTTTCCTTTTGTATCCTTCATATTATAATGAACATCTTCCTTGATGAACTTAAAAACATAACCGCTGTTTGCTTTTTGGGGATTACTGTCTTTGTCAAAAGGCCCTCGGTCAGCTCCATGTCCATAGGCCATAAGCCCCTGATAAGCATGACCAATACGACGTCCTGCAGAATGACAGGCTGCACATGTATTTACCTGAACACCTGAAAACGATGAATCATTTACATTAAGTCCTGATTTTCGGGAACCTTGCATGGAATGAGTCATAAGATGGCCTGGCTTATCTTTAGGAAGAGATTTGTCCCCTCCCTCATAATAACCTTCATTACTATAAAGGGAGTGACAGGCAGAACATCCCATACCTCTGAAATGTCCTCTGTCCTGATAACCTTTTCCACTTAAATGACAGGCATTGCAATTGCGTAAATATGTAAAAGCAGCCTGCTCGGGCATTTCTTCAATTTTTTTTAAGTCTACATCCGGAATTTGTTTAAGGCTTTTAGGAAATTGCCCTGGAAAACTTTTAGCAAGCTCCTTCATATATTTTTTATAATCTTTAGAACCAAAGGTAGGAATAATTCCATCGGGATCGTCTAGATCATGATCTCCATAAATATGATCATAATTTTCAGTACCTATACCCCAGCTCCAGGTAATAGCTTTCATTTTTCCTGCATCTGTATTCATATGGGAGCGTTTTACATTATAAACATGTTCCTGATGACATTGTCCGCAGGTATTTTCATTTACCTGCAAGGCTCCTGGTACAGGTGTAAATTCTTTAATTAAACTTTTTTCCGGAGCTCCGCTGTGAGCACGATTTTCATCTTTTATTTCTGAAGGAGTACCCCCATGACAAACAACACATCCATTGGGATCTCCTAATTTTAGGCCCTTTGCAAAAATCTCCTGCATCATGGCGGAATCAGAATTTCGTGGCACTTCCAGTCCCTGATGACAGGACAGGCAATTTTTATTTTCTGCAGGAAACAAAAATGACGATACTGGCTTGGCAGATACAGGTAAAATAAACAGACAATAACCTAAAAAAGATAAAAACACTTGTTTAAAAATTTTGCACACGCTTCCTCCTTGCTTGTTCTTTTACAGAACACTTAATTATCAGCTGGACCCATGAATGATTTTAATCAAAAAAAACAAAACAACTTCTATATTTATTTGCTTAAAAACAATGTATAAACCGTGAGTTAAAGAGATACAATAATTAATTAAAAAAACATCTTATACTTAAAAAATTCTTGTCCTGTTAACTGTAAAACAATGTTCATCAATGCGAAGACACTAACAACAAGGACATATAACTCTTGACACTTGAAAACAATAATAGCATTTAAATGAAGATTCCAAAATTATAATTTAATTTTGGCAGCTTATTCTCAACTATCTAATACAAAACATCAATTATTAGGGAAAAAGGAGGAAGAGATGTCAGAAGACAGTTTTACAGAAGTAACAACCAAATCATGGTCAAGTCGTATTAAGGATGCGTTAACAGGAATTGTGATTGGTTTAATAATGATTATTGTTGCATTCCCTGTACTTTTCAAAAATGAAGGAAGATCTGTTTATAGATACAAAAGCTTAAAAGAAGGCGGGGGAATTGTAGTTTCAATCCCTTCTGACAATGTAGATCAAAGCAACGAAGGAAAACTAGTTCATTTAACCGGCCTGGCTGACACCGGTGAAATACTCAGAGATCCTATTTTTGGAGTTTCTGCAAATGCCCTTAAAATAAAACGAGAAGTGGAGATGTTCCAATGGGCGGAAAGTTCATCCAGCAAAACAGAGAAAAAATTAGGAGGAGGAACAGAAACTACAACAACCTATACTTATAGCAAAAGATGGTCCTCCACACCTATCAGCTCTTCCAGCTTCAGAAAACCAGAAGGGCATCAAAACCCGGGTTATTTCCCATATGAGGCCGCAGAACTAGCAGCCGAAAATGTAACACTTGGAGACTTTGACCTTTCTCCCTCCCTTGCAAAAAAAATAAACAATTATGTTCTCCTTCCAATTGACAATGAAACTCCTATTCCCGAAGAAATTAGAGCCACAGCCAAGGTACAGCCTTCAGGTATTTACATCGGCACCAGCCCTTCATCTCCAGAAATTGGGGATACAAAGATAAGATTTATGATAACTAAGCCCACAACTGTAAGCGTTATAGCAAAACAAACTGGAAATACCTTTGCACCTTATTCAACTAAAGCTAAAGGAAAACTGGAAATCCTTCAAAAAGGTTCTCACAGTTCAGAGGAAATGATCGAAAAAGCCCAGGCAGCTAATAAGATGATGACCTGGCTTTTAAGAGCTGTTGGGTTTGCTTTAATGTTTATTGGATTTAATATGGTTTTCAAACCATTGTCTGTACTAGCAGATGTATTGCCCATACTTGGGACCATTGTTGGTGCGGGTACAGGCCTTATCGCATTTTTGCTGGCAGGAATTCTTTCATTAATAACCATTGCCATAGGATGGATTTTCTATCGTCCTTTACTGGGTATAATTCTGCTAGCAGCAGCAATAGGACTGGCAGTGGTAATAATAAAAAAGTTAAAAGCTGCAAAAAAACCGGCTGAACAAACACAGGAAATGAGCGAAAGCCTTGAGCCTGCTGGAGAATAAACAATTATTCAGTGTTTTTCTTGACCTGTAAAAGCTAAGAAACTATGGGGACCCCATACTTAATATATCCTTAAAATCAAGTATGGGGGTCCCCTTTTCAAACAAACAATTACTAATACCTAAATTTAAACTTTTCTTGCCGAAACCACTTGTTATATCTTAAAATTTCCAACTATTTTATTCAGCTCCTGAGCCTGATCAAGTAAATCTTGTGAACTTTGTTTGATTCTACCGCCGCTACTTGAAATATCCAAAGAGGCTGCTGAAACCTGAGCAATATCTAAAGTTATATCTGCTGCCACATCAGAACTTTGGCTTAGATTTTCGCTAACTTCCTGGATACCTCTACTTGCCTCGGCTATATTGCTTGCAATTTCATCTGTAGCTGAAGCTTGCTCTTCAACAGCGACAGTTATGGTTGATATTATATTATTTACCTCCCTGATTACTGAAGATATCTGACCAATACCTTCTTCAGTTGATTTTGAGGTAATTTGAACATTATCAATTAAGTTTTGAATATCTAAAGTGGCATCAGCTGTCTGCTGGGCAAGCCCTTTTATTTCATTTGCCACTACAGCAAATCCTTTACCGGACTCTCCTGCTCTTGCAGCTTCAATTGTTGCATTAAGTGCCAACAAATTAGTCTGTTCTGAAATTTCAGTGATGGCTTCCGTAACTCTGCCGATTTTATTGACAGCTTCGCCAAGATTTTTCATCTGTTCAGAAACATTGCCTGCCTGTTCAACAGCCTTTGAAGAAACATTCTCTGCTTTTTCAGCATTGTGAGAAATACCGCTAATTGTAGCTCTCATCTCCTCTGCAGCAGCAGCTACCATACTTGCTTTTGTTGAAGACTCTTCCATGGCTGAAGCAACCCTGTTAAAATTAGAGGTCATTTCCTCAGATGATCCTGCAACACTGGATGAACGAGCTGACATATCTTCAGCACCAGTCAGTAATTTGGAAGATATATCGGAAAGCTGTTCCGAACTGGTTACTGCATTGGAGGAGTTTTCACTGACCAATTTTACCATTTCTTGAAGCTTTTCAATAAAATAGTTGAATGAATAAGCCATTTCACCGATTTCATCCTTTGATTTTATGGTAAGCCTGGTGGCTAAATCACCTTGAGTTATTTTTCCTATGGCTTTGGTAACTGAATCTATGGGATTAGCTATAGAGTTAGCCAAAAAAATTCCTATACAGCCAAAAAAAGCTGTTATCACTGCACCTAAAATTCCAATTATTCGCAGCATGGAATATACCTTGGCCATTATCTCCTGCTTTTCTATCAACCCGACAAGCTTCCACTTAAACGAAGGGGAAGTATATATGCTGACGGCATATTCTATACCATTAATTTCTACTTCAAAGCTGCCTTCTTTGTATTTATTAATTTCGTTAAACGCCGGGATATCAAGTTCCCCAAGATTTTTAAAATTAAATTCAGGGGTCTTTGGATCAGCCAAAATCACCCCATCATCCTGAATAAGCATAAGATATCCGGTTTTGCCAATTTTAGTGCTTTTTATTAAATCTGTCAGTGCTTTAAGACTCACATCAATCCCAACAACTCCTACAATTTCATTTCCTGATTCCACAGATCGTGTAACGGTTAACACTGCGTCTCCTTCTCCTGTTGCTGTTTGGTAGGCCTTGGAAATTGTGGCTTTGCCAGGATTATCCATAGCTTGCTTATACCAGGGTCGAGTCCTGGGATCAAAGCCTGGTGGTATTTTAACCTCACTGGCCAGTGACAAGCCACCATACTTTGAAGCAGCATATAAATCCACATAAGCTTTATGCGTTTTATATAAACTTTGAATCAGGTGTTGAATTTTTCGCTCTGTAAACCCAATTTTAAATTCAGGAGTGGCCTTGGCAATGGTTTCATTTATAAATGAATTCATTGATTGATCCATGTCTTTAACAGCAGAATGTTGAGCAAAAAGATTGGTGTTTGCTTTAATTTCCTCTAGAAATAAAGAAAGAGATTTTTCTATATGATTTAACTCATTTCCGGTTGAAGTAAAAAAGCTCTCCATAGAGTTTTCACGAATAGTATAACTAATAAAAACACAGATAAGTATAATTGGTAAAATAGTTGAACTGACTATAGACAATAAAAGTTTTCTTTTTAATGTGATTTTCATAATTACTATCCTTAAAATAGATTAGTTTTTCTTAGCTTTTACTTTTAAGCTTCTAGTTTTTACCTGAGTTTTTAAATTTAACAACCAATATCACTTTTAAAATATGGTTTCTAACAATTTTTATAGACTCTTTAATGCAAAACACTTTTTTTAAAAAAAAGCCATGGTTAATAAGGGGCTTGCTCAAACAAAAAACTTAGTCAGAAATTAATTTAATTGACAGACTTAAGATTATCCAATAAAATCTTTATGTAAACGCTGTTTATCAATAAAAATAACAATCACTTTGTAAAACCTTAAAGAACAAGGAGGAGTCTATGAAGGCATTCGCAATGTTGAGCATTGGGAAGGTAGGCATAATTGAAAAAGAACGTCCTAGCTGTGGGCCTCTAGACGCAATCCTGCGTCCAACAAAAGGGCTTCTCTGTACATCTGATGTTCATACAGTTCACGGCGCCATTGGAGAAAGAGAAAACCTTACACTTGGCCATGAAGTCGCAGGTATAGTAGAAGAAGTTGGTGAATATGTAACTAAATTTAAAAAAGGAGATCGGGTAATAGTTGGAGCAATCACCCCCGACTGGGGTTCAGATGCTGCTCAGTCAGGTTATCCCTCTCAGTCCGGCGGACCTCTTGGGGGATGGAAATTCTCCAATATCAAAGACGGCACCTTTGCAGAATTTGCACATGTCAACGAAGCAGATGCCAACCTTGCCCTAATTCCAAATAATGTATCAGACGAATCTGCTGTGTATGTAACTGATATGATGAGTACTGGATTCATGGGTGCAGAAAACGCCAACATCCCCATAGGCGGAACTGTGGTTGTTTTTGCTCAGGGACCTGTAGGCCTAATGTGTACTGCAGGAGCACGTCTTAGAGGTGCAGGACTAATAATTACGGTTGAAAGCGTGCCCAAACGCCAGGAGCTTTCCAAACACTACGGGGCTGACATTGTAATAGATTTTACAAAAGAAGACGTAGTAAAAAAAATCTACGAACTTACTAATAATGAAGGTGTGGATTCAACAATTGACGCGCTAGGCTCATCAGCTATAATTCAACAATGCGTCGAAGTGACTAAGCCCGGAGGCACTATTTCAAACACAGGCTATCATGGTTCAGGAGAGTTTGTTAAAATCCCAAGGGTTGGATGGGGAGTTGGAATGGCGGGAAAAACAATTACTACAGGACTTTGTCCCGGAGGACACTTAAGGCTCTCCCGTCTGCTCAGGCTGCTTGAACTTAAAAAGATTGATCCAACTTTAATGACCAGTCATACTTTTAAATTCAATGAAATTGAAAAAGCCTATCATATAATGGAAACAAAAGAAGACGGTGTAGTCAAACCCTTGATTGAATTCGATTTTTAATAAATCCTAACTACTTCCCTCAATCAAATCATTCAGCGGAGGACTTTTCGTCTCCGCTGATTTAAAACTTTTGTTTTTCTAAACAACTTCACCATTGAAAATTCAGACGAAATCATAAAGATCAAGAATAAACTACGAATCAACCCCCGGGTCGTTTACCCTAAGCTTCCTTTGGATCCACTATTGGATTCACAGTAAAAGAAACTTCATCCATGTTATCAGACGCTGCAGTAAAAACAACATCAGTTGAACTGTTTAAAGCTGTCTCGTCTGAAGCTTTATAGTTATCAACAACTCTTCAAACTAATTACTGGAAAGATAAAGCTAAATATGAGATATATTCATATAATTAAAAAACAAAGAGTCAAAAGTAAGAAACAAAGAGAATTCTACTAAAATAAAACTCTCAAACTTAAGTCATTAAGTAAAAAGACAAAATTATTAACTAATTTAACGGAGGTTTAAATATGAAAAAACTTAGTGCAAGAGGTCAAAGATGGCTCAAATGTCTGCATTTATACTTTGCAGCTGTTTGGGTGGGTTGTGCTACCGTTTTAACTATTATGCAGTTTTTTACTGCCCCAGACGACGGCAGCAGTACATACGGACTTCTTTCAACACTTGATTTCATAGATCATCGAATTCTTGTTCCCGGAGCAATAGGTACTTTCCTTACAGCGCTAGTTTATTCAATTTGGACTAATTGGGGTTGGTTTAAGCACAAATGGATTACTGTAAAATGGATCATTTGTATGTTTGGAATGATATTTGGAACTTTCTGGCTGGGCCCATGGATAGTTGAAATGGCAGCTGTTGCAGAAGCTAAAGGTGTAGAAGCTTTAAACGACTCAGTTTACATTGCCAACAGGAATAAATCCTTAATTTTTGGAACCCTGCAAACAGGCACTGTAATTTTTGCCTTGTTTATTTCTACTTTAAAGCCTTGGAGAAAAAAGAAATAAGTAAATAAAACTAACAATAACCAAGTTTAGTTATTACTCAAACACTTACTTCCTGTCAGTTTTATACAATTTGACAGGGAGTTTCCTTTTTTTTGTTATTCCTCACCCCATCTCAATACTTTAAACAAAAATATTGAAATACTTCCAAGGCTTGACAGCTCAAAAAGATAGTAAGCTTTGAGCTCTTGTTGTAAAAAGAATTATTGATTGGAAAACAAATTCAATATATGTATTTTTGAGTAATAGTAAAAAACAAACACTGGATCTAACCAGTGAATACAACAAAACAAACGCTAAATTTTAGATAAATGCTGGTACAAAAACAATTTAAAATAACATTTCTAATATCTAAATCTAGTTGTTAGCAAAGAATTGATGCTGAACCAAAAACGAAAGGCATCCATAATGAGAAAACGTACAAAATACAAAACTCTTACAGTTTATTGCAAATGCGGGCAAAAACTAGTGAGATATAAAAAAGGTCCTGGAAGAAGACTATTAAAAGTTCACAGGGATCGGATAGCAAAAGACTATTCTGGAATATTTATAAATGACTACTCTGATGAACATACTGACATCCATTGCCCTTCCTGCAAAAATCGAATTGCCACTGTTCAAAACATTAAAGGAAAATATGTCAACAAGTTAAACCAGGGGCAGGTAGGGGTGATTAAATAAGATTTATTTAGAATAGCTGGTTTTTTATATTTCAAGACTTAGAAACCAATAAAAAACCAAGCTTAATCTTAACCTGATAACCCAAGGAATAAAAATGCTTTATTTTGAAGAACTTGTAAAAAAGGCGACAAACATAAAAAATCCATTACCAAAAATATTAGCTGTTGGAGGAAGTCCAAGGCAGGGAGGCAATACAGATCTAATAACAAAACAGATTATAGCCGGGCTTGATAAAGAAAAAATTGACTCTAAAAACATTAATTTACGCAACTTTAATTTCAAAGGCTGTATTGGATGTGAAAAATGCAGAGCAGATAAAGTCTGCACAGGATTAAACGACGGAATGTCGCTAATTTATCCTGATATTTTAAAATCCCAGGGATTAATTTTAACATCCCCAGTTCACAATTATAATATAACCTCATGGATGAAAGCTTTTATAGACAGATTATATTGTTTTTATGAATTTGATAATAGCACAAGACCTCGTCAATGGAGGGCTAGACTTGAAAATCAAAAAAGAAAAGTTGTTATTTCTGCTGTTTGCGAACAAGAAAGCCTGGAAAACATGGGATTTGCCATAGAAGCAATGAGTGTACCCATGAAAGCTTTGGGTTTTGAAATTGTCGGGACTCTCCCTGTTTTTAAATCCTTTGAAAAAGGAGCTGTAAAAAAACAAGAGGATATAATGGATAAAGCATTTAACCTTGGGAAAAAACTAGGCAAAAGTTTAAAAGAATAACTGCTGGATTTTCTATAAGTACAAAAACAGATTTGATGCAAAAATGAAAAACACTGAAACAGTATTTAAGGTAATAATTTAATTTCTGCCCTTTTTATAAATTTATTATCTTTTGAAATACAAATAAAACAATTGTTGGCTCAATCTGATTACCCTTTTAATTTCTCATTCAATATCTTGCTTTTTTGCAAATCAAATCATATACTTAAAAGTAAAGTGTTTTAGAATTTCCACTAACACACAACCCGCCATCCAAACTAAAAGGAAACCAACAATGAAAAATGAAAAGAAAAAACTCACCACCAATGCAGGAGCTCCTGTACCAGATAACCAAAACGTAATGACTGCCGGCCCTCGCGGACCACAATTACTCCAAGACGTTTGGTATTTGGAAAAAATGGCACATTTCGACCGCGAAGTTATTCCGGAACGAAGGATGCACGCCAAGGGATCCGGAGCTTACGGTACCTTTACAGTTACCCATGACATCACCAAATACACCAGAGCAAAGATTTTTTCTGAAATTGGTAAAAAAACCGATCTATTCGCACGTTTTTCAACTGTGGCTGGAGAACGAGGAGCTGCCGACGCTGAAAGAGATATTCGCGGTTTTGCACTGAAATTTTACACCGAAGAAGGTAATTGGGATTTAGTGGGCAATAATACACCTGTCTTTTTTCTCCGTGACCCGTTGAAATTTTCAGACCTCAACCATGTAGTTCATCGCGACCCAAGAACAAACCTGCGCAGCGCTAAAAGCAATTGGGACTTTTGGACTTCTCTTCCCGAAGCTCTCCATCAGGTAACTATTGTAATGAGTGATCGGGGCATTCCGGCAAGCTTCAGAAACATGCACGGTTTTGGCAGTCACACTTTCAGTTTCATCAACGCCAAAAACGAACGCTACTGGTGTAAATTCCACTTCACTACTCATCAGGGTATAAAAAACCTTACTGATTCAGAAGCCGAAGCTGTAATAGGCAAATGCCGTGAAAGCAACCAACGTGATCTTTACTACTCAATAGAAAAAGGCGAGTTCCCAAAATGGACACTTTATGTTCAGATCATGACCGAAGAACAGGCTGCCAAACTCCCCTACAATCCTTTTGATCTAACCAAGGTTTGGTACAAAAAAGATTTTCCCCTTATCGAAGTGGGAGAAATGGAACTTAACAAAAACCCGGAAAACTATTTTGCTGAAGTTGAGCAGGCGGCTTTTAATCCAGCCAATGTGGTACCTGGCATAAGTTTTTCACCTGACAAAATGCTCCAGGGGCGTCTTTTTTCTTATGGGGATGCTCAGCGTTACCGCTTGGGAGTCAACCATCACCTCATCCCTGTAAACAAGGCCCGTTGTCCTTTCCATAGTTATCACCGCGACGGTCAAATGAGAGTTGACGGCAACTATGGCTCTACCATTGGCTATGAACCCAATAGTTATGGAGAGTGGCAGGAACAGCCAGATTTTTCAGAACCGCCTCTGGAATTAAGCGGTGCAGCAAATCACTGGGACGCCAGAGAAGATGACAGTGACTATTACACCCAGCCCGGCAAGCTCTTTCGCTTGATGAATACAGAACAACAAGAGGCTTTATTTGGCAACACTGCCCGTGCCATGGACGATGCGCCAGAAATGATCAAAATCCGTCATATAGGTAATTGCTTAAAAGCCGACCCAGCCTATGGAGAAGGAATAGCCAAGGCACTGGGTATCTCACTAAGCAAAGTTCCAAAATAAACAACTTGAGTTAACTACCTTAACCAATCGAATTGGCAACCTTGTTCTGCTTTGTTGCCAATCGATTACCCAAAGCATTAATTTGCATAAAGAAAGCTTTTATCGTGGAGAGTTTACTTGAGATAGGACAGCAAATATTAAAATCACAGCCATTCAGTAATCTTTTAGGGGCAGAATTAACTTCTTTTAAAGCAGGTTCTGCTGAAATTACTTTAGAAATTTCAGATAAATTAAAACAACAGCATAGTTTTGTTCACGGAGGTGTGGTGAGTTATCTTGCTGATAACTGCCTTACTTATTCAGGAGGCTCTGTTCTTGGCGACTGCCTAACTTCAGAATATAAAATCAATTATCTTCGGCCTGCCATGGGCAACAAACTGATTGCCCGTTCAACAGTATTATCATCGGGTAAACGTCAAGCTGTGTGCGAATGCAAAGTGTTTGCTCTAAGTGAGAAAGGCGAAATTTTGGTTGTGGCAACCCAGGGGACTATAAATAAAGTTTAAAAACTAAGAAACTTTTTTAACTCTCCTCATAACAAATTTTTCATTGAGGCACCTAAAGTTGCAAGTCTATAAATAAAATTATTTTTCATATATTCTTTTGTAATCATATTTGCTTGCCTTATAAGTGTAAAATAAGCTTCTTCCATCATCTCTCCTCTCATATATCCTCCATGGGCAAGAAAAATATGTTTAGGTTTTAAATCATAGATCATTTCAATACTTTTTTTCATAAGCTTTGGAAAAGTTACAGGAATGGGAAGTAAAAATCTACTTCTTACCTTTAAAAGGACATCAGCTGCATAAAGAATTTTTTCTTTTTCATTGAAAAAAACAACATCGTGAAGAGTGTGTCCTTTGGCTGAATAAACTTTCCAGTCATTAAAAAAAGGAATCCCTGCCCTGTCTTCAAGGATATAATCATAATCAGCTTTTCTTGGATAATACAAAGATTTGAAGGGGAGCTTTGTTGCAACTGCCACATAATGGCCAAGACAAATGTCAATTTTATGCTGAAGAAACCCTCCAAAAGAAGAATACCAGTCGTTCATTCCCTTTGGAACTGCCAGGGGAATATTTAAAAATTTTTTAAGATACCCTGCCCCGCCTAAATGATCTGGATGAATATGGGAGCCGATTGCAAGTTTTGCTTTTTTATCTTTAGTTGAAATTTTTTTTAAATACATTTTGATTGCAAAGGAATCAGGTCTGCAGCCTCCGTCCATTAAAAGTATTTTGTCATTATATTCTATGATGGGAGTTTTTTGGATATATCCATTAATCAAATGAATTTTAAAATCTTCAAACCGAAAAATTTCAGATTTTATTTTTTGCATTAAAATCTCCACTTTTTAAATATACAAAACTTTGTTCAAGCTAAAGAAAAAACTGAACTTTACCATGGTTTACCCTAAAAATATACCAAAAGAATTAAATGATGATTGGGAAAATCCAGGATAAAAGATCTTACTGGCAATTTGACTTTTTGGAATCGATATGCCATTAAACATACCAAATCAACAATATTGTAAATTGATACTAATATTAAAAAGTTGAATTTTATAAATATTTTGTACGGAGGGAAATATCGAAACTCAAGGTCACCAAATAAAAAACAATCAACAAAACTTCTTAAATAAAATCCATTTAATTCTTATCAGTATAATAATAGATTTTTCGCCGCCCCAAACTCCCAGAGTCTTTTTTATTTAAAATAAACATATAAATAATTATTTAATTGCTTGGATTAAACAGTGTTTTTTTCTTATACTAACTAAGATATCTAATGTTAAATATAAACCTAATTAAACCTAAAATTACTAATCGCAGGAAAAAAAATGTCCAAAATACAAATTAAAGACGTATACAAAATTTTTGGACCCAATCCAAAAAAAGCTATTAAGCTTTTTAAAGAAGGAATGACAAAGGATGAACTTCTTAACAAAACAAAGCATGCAGTCGGAGTTGGGGGTGTAAGCTTTAATGTTGAAGAAGGTGAAATTCTTGTTGTAATGGGCCTTTCAGGAAGTGGGAAATCAACCCTTGTCAGATGTGTTAACCGGCTTATCGAACCATCAGCCGGACAAATCTTGATAGACGGAGTTGATATAGGGAAACTAAATGAGTCAGAACTCAGAAGAGTAAGGCAGGAAAAATTCGGAATGGTTTTCCAGCATTTCGCATTATTTCCCCACAGAACTGTTGCCGAAAATGCCGAATACGGCCTTGAAATAAAGGGTATTAAACCTGAAGAAAGAAGAGAAAGAGCAATTGAAGTTTTAGAGCAGGTTGGCCTCAAAGGCCATGAAGACAGTTACCCTTCACAGCTGAGCGGAGGAATGCAGCAAAGAGTCGGACTTGCAAGAGCACTAGCCCTTGATCCTGACATTCTTTTAATGGATGAGGCTTTTTCAGCTCTTGATCCACTTATCAGAAGCGATATGCAAGATGAACTTATTGCTTTGCAGGCCAAAGTTAAAAAAACAATTTTATTTATCAGCCATGATCTTGATGAAGCCCTTAAAATAGGCGACAAAATTGTTCTTATGAAAGACGGTAAAGTTGTCCAGATAGGAACGCCCGAAGATATTTTGATGAATCCAGCCTCAAGATATGTTGAAAAATTTGTTGAGGATGTAGATATAACAAAAATACTTACAGCTCAACATGTAATGAATAAGGTAAGATCAACAGCTCATTTAAAAAATCACGGCCCAAGAGCTGTTTTAAGAAAAATGAAAAGACATAACCTTTCCACAGTTTATGTTGTAAAACAGGACAATACTCTTGTGGGCATGGTAACTGCTGAAAAAGCCGTGGAAGCTCTGAAAAGAGGAGACAAGGATCTTACCCAAATAATTGAAAAAGAGATTATAACTGTAAGCCCAGACACTCCGGCATCTGAGCTTTTTGAAATTATGTACAACCTTCCATATCCCCTTGGAGTTGTTGATGAAGATAAAAAACTTAAGGGCGTAATAGTAAGAGGTGCCTTACTAGGTGCACTTGCTGAAAGAGGAGTCTAAAATGGACTTTAATATTCCAAGAATACCCATTGGAGAGGGAGTTGAAAAAGGCATCGACTTTCTTGACTCCAATTTTTCATTTATTACAAAAGCAATGTCAAAGGTTGTTGAATCTGTAATTGATGTGATGGTTACAGGAATGACATTTGTTCACCCTGTTATATTTATAATAATAGTTACAGCTCTTTCCTGGTATCTGACCAAAAAAAAGGGAGTTGCAATTCTTGCCTTAGCAGGATTGTCCCTAATTTTAAACCTTGGATTATGGGATCCTACACTAAGCACTTTGGCACTTGTTATAATTGCCACTCTTTTTTCAATGATGATAGGACTTCCCCTTGGAATTTTTGCTGCACTAAACCAGGTAGCGTACAAAATAACAATGCCGGTCCTTGATTTTATGCAAACCATGCCAGCCTTTGTTTATCTTATACCCGCAATACCTTTTTTCGGTCTTGGAAGGGTAGCTGCAATATTTTCAACAGTTATATTTTCAGTTCCCCCTGTAATACGACTGACCTGTCTTGGTATAAGACAGGTTCCATCTGACCTTGTTGAAGCTGCAGATGCTTTTGGATCAAACCCAAGACAAAAACTTTTTAAACTCCAGCTTCCAATGGCAACCCCGACAATAATGGCAGGAATAAATCAAACTGTTATGCTTGCTCTTTCAATGGTTGTTATTGCTGCAATGATTGGAGCCAAGGGTCTTGGAGGCGAAGTATGGAAAGCAATCCAACGACTTCAGAGTGGTAAGGGTTTTGAAGCAGGTTTAGGCATAGTTATAATAGCTATTTTGCTTGACAGAATTCTGCAGCAGGTTGGAAAGCAAAAACACGCTGATATTGATAAAGAAGAATAAATTAATGAAATAAAGGAGAAAAAGATGAAAAAAATTAAATTGATTACAATGATTATGCTAAGTTTTTGCATAGTTATGACTCTATCTACCAATGCATTTGCAAAGAAAAAAGTAAAAATTGTTTATGTTGAATGGGCCTGTGCAACTGCAAGTTCAAATGTAATGAAAGCTGTTATTGAAAAGGCAACTGATTATAAAGTTGAACTTACCCCTGTTGCTGCTGCTGCAATGTATTCAGCCATTGCAACAAACGATCAGGATGCAACAACAACAGGATGGCTTCCTGTTACCCACGCTGATTATGTTAAAAGATTTGAAGGCAGAATAGTTGACCTTGGCCCAAATATGGAAGGTGCAAAAATTGGTCTTGTTGTTCCAAAATATGTAACAATAAATTCCATTGAAGAGCTTGACAATGAATATAAAAAATTTGACGGAGATATAATCGGAATTGACCCTGGTGCAGGAGTAATGAGGTGTGCAGAACAAGCTTTGGTAGATTACAATCTTAAAAAAATAGAACTAATATCTTCTAGCGGCCCAATGATGACTGCAACATTGCAAAATAGATACAAAAACAACAAATGGGTAGTTGTTACAGGCTGGGTTCCTCATTGGAAATTTGCCAAATTTGACCTTAAATTCCTTGAAGATCCTAAAAAAGTTTTTGGAGAAGCAGAAACAATAAATACAATTGTAAGAAATGACCTGAAAAAAGATATGCCTGAAGTCTACAAAATCCTTGATAATTTTTACTGGGGCCCTTCAGAAATAGGTGAAGTAATGGCCATGAATATGGAAAATGGCCAAGTTGAAAAAAATGCAGTTACCTGGGTTGAAAAAAATCCTGAAATTGTTAATAAATGGATTAAATAAGTATTTAAAAATAATTAAACTAGAATTTAAAGTTTAATATTTAAAAATTAAAGCCGGAAAAAAGTTTTATTTTCCGGCTTTTTTTTAGAAAAAACTATTAAAATCAAATTCAGTTTCTTATTGCTCATCTTCTTACAGAAAAATTTCTAGATACCCTTCCTTTGTCTCCCATAAAAAACTGCCTTCAAGGATTGGAGTAAAAATCTCAACGCTTTCGGCCGACAGGTTTCAGACAGTTTTGAGCTCTTGATGGAAACAATAAAAGCAGAGGTTTTATCAGGCCCTTTAATCAATATTGACGAAACTACAGTATTGTTGAAACTGCAAAAGTAAATAATATTAAACCATATGGGTGTCTTCATATTTTTTTTGGGGGGGTAACTTCCAGATGCTCTTTATGAGAAAAAACATAAAGCATTGCATCCTCAACACATTGATAAAAGCACACTTCCTAATATAAATCCTATTTCATAAAATTTTTGATTTGAATAGATGGAGTTAATTGAGTACTTACTTTATACTAGCAAAATGATTGTTCATATTTTTTTTAATCCTGTAAGAATCTCCTAATTCAACAGCTTTTTTTATCTCGGAGAAAACTGAACTTACAAGAATAAAAAGAACTATATAAATTGATATAATTACTGGTTTATAAACATTTCACGTTTGTCTCTATTAATTTTGATTTCAATGTTTTCATAAAACTTGGCTAGTGAATTAGTTAGGATCAATTTAAGATTTATTATTATATGCTTTAACTAATTTCCAGCCGTTGTCTAATTCTTTGAATTCTAATTTTAATTTAGTTTTTAAAATATCATTTGATAAAATCTCTTGCTGATACAAATTTTTAATTTCTTTTTCTGATAAAGCTTCATTCCTGCAAGCTGACAGCAGAAAAGCAACTACTCCTATCAAACAAAGAAAATTCTTAACTTTTTGTATTCATTACTTTTCCTGAACTTTCTTTTTAGATTTTTTAAAATATCAAACTCTCTGTAAATAAGCAGAGAGTTTGATAAATTTACAGGTGTCTGAAAGTTAGAGCTCTTTTTCTTTAAGTCGATCGATATCGCTAAGAGAATTCATAACTTCGTCAACATGAATTACGCTTTCAATTTTATCCATAAGTTTTGGGTACATCTGATTTAGCATTACAACAAGGTCATTTTCTGCTTCTGCTACATCAGAGTATTCAATAGAACTTTCAAATCCTACTGAAGTGATATCAATATTTTTTATTAAAATAGTTTCTCTTGACATTGGTTCTGTAAAAACAATTTTAATTTTTCCGCTCATTTGGATTGTTCCTTTATCCATTGGCCCTATTACCGGAACTATTGTCCTTTTATTTCTGATGACAGGTGCAAAGTCAAATTCTGGCTCAACAAGCAAATCAATTTCTTTTTTGTATGAATATGAAACTTCATCTTGAGAGTCAAAAGTCCTTATAACATTAAAGCCTTTGCCAAGAAGTATACTTTCCATTGAAGTTTGCATGGCGTTTCTTAAATTAATAACATAATTATTGTTATATTTATTTCTTATCTTGTAGTCTGGTGGCATCATGCTTTCCATCATTCCAGAGTAAGGTGATGCTGACATTGCCTGTAAAGCCTGCTGAGATAGAGAATAACTTGGCTTTATAAGTGCAACTTTCACGTCTTTTTTTTCAAGGCTTTTTGTTGAAACATAGTTTAAATCAAGAGGTGTGTAGTTTGTTGCACAACCAGTTATAAACACCATAAAAACAAAAAGCATGCTGCCCAGTTTAATTTTCCTCATTTTTTTAATCCTCTAAAAATATAATTTGTTAAATAAAATTTTGCTTTTTATAAACTTAGATTTTACAATAGTCAATAATTTTTTACAAAAGTAAACTTCAAATTACTATTATGGGATGTATTTACTATTGAAATAAAAATTTTGATGTTAAATTTCTTGTTTTTGATGTAAAAAAATTTAAACTTTTAAGAAAGAAATATATTAATGAATATAAAATATGATGCTTTTTTTAATAGATTATACGAAGTTATTGATGATTACCCTCTGTCGTTCTGGAATGATAAATTAGGGTCAACAGCTGTAATTCAAAGCAGATGGAAAAAAGGTCAGTTCCCTGGAGCTGCCAAACTTATACAGCTTTGCAAGGCAGCAAACATTTCTCCAACCTGGCTTTTTTTCGGTATCGGTGAAAAAAAAATAGTGACCGACATTTCAGATCTTAACAACGCTTATTTAAAAGATTTTTTAGAAAACAGTATTTATAAACTCAATGATATAAATTTTTTTTTAGATATTTTTTTAAGCCTTTCTTTGGAAAAATTTGTTTCAATAAATAAAATTCCAATAAAAAATATTTTTATTGAATCTGAAAACTTTATTACAAAGCTTGACCTTTTACAGAAATGTATCGCTAATTCAGTGGTATCTCTTAAAGAAGAAATGTCTGGCGAATCTGAAATTGATCAATCTAACAAAAAGTATATTTTATCTTATGATTCCGAAGGTTATTTGGATTTTGCAAATGACTTTTTTCTTGAAAAATTTGCTTTAAATAAAGAATCAATTTTAAAAACCAAATACAAATTACCCATTTCTAAAAAAGATAGATCAAGAGTTGATAAGCTTTTTAAAAAACTTGATAATAAAGAAATCAATCTTATTGAAAGCAGAATAAGGGTTTTGATAAACAACAAAGAAGAATGGCAACATTGGACTGTAACTTCTTTTTTTAAAGAAAACGGTCAGTACAGCAGAAAATCAATCGGTTATTCTATTCCCTTAATTCAAATCAGGAATGAAGAAATTTTGCGAGAGTAAGTTTATTATCTTAAAGAAATTTTTTACCAAACCTAAGTTTAATATATCAGTTTTTCTAAAAGATAATATATGGGTCAGGCTTTTTTAGCCCAGAAAATATTCAGCTCCATTACGTGTTCAAAAATTTAAAATTTTCAAATCTTATGGTTTTTTAACTAACCTTTTTGTAACTCAAGGCCCGGCCGAATCAAAACTTAAAAAAGCATTATGCATTAATTGTGAGTATTCAATAAAATCCATCTTAGATCCATATCTAAATAACTTTACTCTATATCGAGTTTTTTGAGCCTGTATCTGAAAGATCTGAAAGAAATATTTAAAAGCTCAGCAGCTTTTTTCTTGGCTCCTTTGGTAATTTCAAGGGCTTTTAAAAGATAGTTTTTTTCAGTTTCAGCTAATATTCCATCCAGATCTACTCCAGCCTCAATCGAGTTGAGATCAAGACAAAAGCCACTGGAAAATCCACTGATTTTTTGGTCAAAATTTTTATATTTTTTTGAGATTTCCCTTTTATGGAATGAAAGGGAAAGACTTTCAGGAAGAATAATGTTTGTTGATGAAAGGGCAACGCTTCGTTCAATTATATTTTCAAGCTCTCTAACATTTCCCGGGAAATCGTATTTTTTAAGAAGATCAAGGGCATAGGATGAAAGTTTTAAAATTGTTTTCCCTGTTTCCTTTGCATACTTATCCATGAAATGCTCGGCAAGGGTTTTTATATCTTCCTTTCTTTCTCTTAAAGGAGGGATTTTAAGTTCTATCACATTGAGACGATAAAAAAGATCTTCCCTGAATCGCCCCTCTATCACCTCTTTTTCAAGATTTCTATTTGTTGCACAAACTATTCTCACATCAATATTAAACTCAATATTTCCGCCCACAGGTTTTATTTTTCTTTCCTGAACAGCTCTTAAAAGCTTTACTTGAAGTGTTATTGGCAGTTCAGAAATTTCATCAAGAAAAAGAGTTCCTTTATGAGCAGCTGCAAAAAGACCTTTTTTATCTTTTTCAGCTCCTGTAAAAGCTCCTTTTACATAACCAAAAAACTCACTTTCCATTAAATTTTCAGGAATTCCCCCGCAATTAACAACCACAAAAGGAAAATCTTCCCTGTCACTTTGCTCGTGAACAGCCCTTGCAACAAGCTCCTTACCTGTACCCGACTCACCTGTTATCATTATATTGGTTTTTGTAGGTGCTACTTGTTCAATTTTATTGTAGATCTCCGCCATTTTAAAGCTAGAACCTACAATCCTGTTAAAATGAATATTCTGCTTTAATGTTTTCTTGATATCCTCCCTGTCATTTTCCACAGATCTCATTTCAAGAGCCCTTGAAAGAGCACTTAAAAGGTCATCATTATCAAAAGGTTTGGGAAGGTAATCGTATGCACCATTGTTCATTGCTTCAACTGCATTTTCAGTTGTTGCATATGCAGACATCATTATAACTGTAATATCAGAATTTTTTTTTCTTACATGTTTTAAAACTTCAATTCCGCTTATATCACCAAGCCTTATGTCACATAAAACAAGATCAAAATCAAAACTGTCAATTGCCTGAATAGCATTTATACCGCTGTCTGCGGTTTCTACCTCATAATTTTGTCTTGAAAGAATTATTTCAAGAAACTCTCTTATGCCCTGCTCGTCGTCAGCTATAAGAATTTTTTTTGGTGTATCAGACAAGTTAATCAATTGGTTCTACTCCAGATAATTTTTCCTTCTATAATTGTATACTCACAGATCCCTTTTACCTTTCTTCCTGTAAAAGGTGAATTTTTGCTTTTTGATACAAAACCCTCTCTTGTTATAGTCCACTCAAAATCAGGGTTGATTATTGTAAGGTTTGCCTTATTTCCTTCAAAAATAGAATTATTAATTCCAACAACCTTGCCAGGATTAATGCTCATTTTATCTGAAAGCTCTTCCATTGTAAGAACACCTGAAAAAACCAGTTCAAGGCTTAATGCAAGTGAAGTTTCAAGTCCTGTTATTCCAAAAGCTGCTTCTTCAAAAGGAACAATTTTTTCCTCATCAGAATGGGGTGCATGATCAGTTGCAATCAAATCAATTGTACCATCTTTTAATCCTGCTATAACAGCGAGCCTGTCTTTTTCAGTTCTTAAAGGAGGATTCATTTTTGCGTATGCATCAAACTCCTTAACAGCATCTTCTGTGAGTATAAAATAATGGGGTGCAGTTTCTGCAGTTACCCTTATATTTTTATTTTTTGCATTTCTTATTATTTCAATTGTTTTTTCTGCACTTACATGGGCAATATGAACAGGATAGTTAACAAAAGCAGCTACTTCAATATCACGTTTTACTCCAAGGCTTTCAGCACTGTCTGGAATACCTGAAAGGCCAAGCCTTGTGGATACAATGCCTTCATTCATTGCTCCATTTTTTGAAAGTGAAAGCTCTTCACTATGACAGATAACAGGGAGATCAAATGCTTTTGCATACTCAATAGCCCTTCTCATAACTCCTGAATCGCTTACTGGCATTCCATCGTCTGAAAGCGCTATTGCTCCTGTTTCCTTAAGTTCTCCGTAATCACAGATTTCTTCCCCTTTGAGAGATTTTGTAAGGGAAGCAACTGGATGAACATTTGAAAAACCGGCTTTATGAGCTTTTTCAATTATAAAGGAAGTGACTCCTGGACTGTCATTTACAGGATCAGTATTGGGCATACAGCAGATATCTGTAAACCCACCTTTTGCTGCGGCTTTTGCTCCTGATTCTATTGTTTCTTTATATTCATGGCCCGGCTCTCTTAAATGAACATGAATATCTATAAGCCCTGGAAAAACATACATTCCGTCTGCATCAATAACTTTATCGGCATCTTTTACAGAGTCTGAAATTTCTTTGATTACTCCATCTTCTATATAAACATTTGTTTTTGTCTCACCTTTATTAAAAAGAATACAGGTGCCATTTTTAATCAGAACTCTCATCTCTTAAACCTCCGGATACCAGATAAAACAAGGCCATTCTAAGGGCAACACCGTTTTTAACCTGGTCGTTTATAACTGAAATTTCACTGTCTGCCAGCTCTGGAGTAATTTCCACTCCTCTGTTTACAGGGCCTGGGTGCATTATTATCACATCTTTTTTTGCTGCCTTAATGATTTGGCTGTTAAGGCCAAAAAGCCTTGAATATTCCCTTTCACTTGAAAACAGATTTGCCCCCTGCCTTTCCTTTTGGATTCTAAGCATTATTATTGCATCTACATCTGTTATGGCTTCCTCCATTGTTTTAAAAACTTTTACACCAAACTCTTCTTCAAGCTTAAAAGGGATCATTGAAGGCGGGCCAAAAATCCTTACATTATTTCCAAGCTTGACAAGACCTCTCATATTTGATCTTGCCACCCTTGAATTGGCAATATCTCCAATAATTGCTATATTTTGGCCTGTAATTGTTTTCTTTTTTTCTCTTATTGTCATAATATCAAGAAGAGCCTGACTTGGATGGGCATGTTTTCCATCACCAGCATTTAAAATTGAACATTTTAAAAATTTTGATAAAAAATGAGATGCTCCTGACATTGAATGCCTGATAACAAGAACATCAGGGCTCATGGATTCAATTGTTCTTGCAGTGTCTAAAAGTGTTTCCCCCTTTTTCATTGAACTTGTTGAGACAGCAAGGGAAACCGAGTCGGCACTCAGTCTTTTCGCCGCCAGCTCAAAGGAAAGCTTTGTTCTTGTACTTGGCTCTTGAAAAAAAAGTACTATTGTTTTTCCCCTCAAAGCAGGGACTTTTTTAACTGGCCTTTCGTTTATCTCCTTCATGGAGTCTGCTGTATCAAGAATTATTTTAATCTCTTCAGCTGATAATGAGTTGATATCAAGGATGTTTTTTTTTTTAAATTCCATCTCCGGCAATGCTCTCAATAAAGTTTAATATTTTAATAATTAGAGAAACTAAAACTGTCTTTTTACAATTCTAAAGCCAGATTCAAATTTAATCTTTAAAACTTAGCAATGCCCTTAAAAGATTAAACCTTTCAATTTAACTTAAGAAAGCCTTTGTTTTCGGTGAATTACCAATAGATAACAATACTCGTTATCTTAAAATTTTACCAAGCCTTGACCACCTAACCCCAAAATCCTCTTTTTTCCAAGACCAGTATATTATAAAAGCCTGCCCCTTAAGCCTTTCATATTCAATACTGCCAAGAAACCTGCTGTCAGTTGAATTGTCCCTGTTATCCCCCATCATAAAATAAGAGTTTTCAGGTACTGTAATCGGCCCAAAGTTATCTCTAGGGTTAAAAAAGCCTTTATAAATTTTGGAATCTTCATTTTTTGCATAAGCTTCATCAGTGTATTTTTTGTTATTTATATAAAGCTGCTTATTTCTTAACTCAATTTTTTCTCCTGGAAGACCTATCACCCTTTTTATAAAATCCTTTGGAGGATCAACCGGAGCTTTAAAAACAACAATATCACCTCTTTTAGGCTTTGAAACAGGGAAAATTGTCTTGTTTGTAAAAGGCATTCTCACACCATAAACAAATTTATTTACAAGAATATGATCACCGATAAAAAGAGTGTCAAGCATTGACCCTGAAGGAATTTTATAGGCCTGAACAACAAAAGCCCTTATTATAAGGGCAAGTATAAGGGCAAAGACTATTGCTTCAATATTTTCACGCAATACACCCTTTTTTTTCTTTTCTTTTATATTTTCGTTCATTTAAGTATCCTGGGGTTAATAAAGTTTGTCCCCTGCAGAAAACTGAGGTTCTCCAAGCAGGAATTTTCCATCGCTTATTTGTTTTTTTAAAATATCAGCAATTTCCCTGGCTTTTACCATGCTGGAAAGTGGAACTGAAGGTACTTTTCTTCCGTTAATCTCTATTTCACCGCTTTTAAGTTCTCCATAATTTACTTTTTTTATAATTTTTCCGGTTGCATTGGGATAATCATATGAATAATCAACTACCTGAGTATAAATATCTTCATCCTTAACTGATGTAAACCGGGCCATTTCCTCATTTAAAACAGGGATAGGAATTCCAAGGCCTACGGAAAGAGAACATCCATAACCTCTTATGCTTACACCTCTTAAAAAACTTCCAGACATCTGCTTGAGATCGCCAATAACAAAAAGAGTTGCTGAAGGAACATCGGGAACCCCGTTTTCTTTTCTAGAAGTTTCAATTTTGCTTTGAGTTCCCTGCCAGGAAACATAGCCTACTCCTCCCCCAAGAAAAATTCTTGTTCCAATTCCTATTGTTCTTAAATAAGGATCATTTAAAAGAGGACTGAGCTGCCCTGCAGAACAATAATTTGCATTTCCAAGCTTGGGCCTTAAGGTTCCCATATAAGTATAAATTGTCTTATTTGAAACATTTACAGCACAATTATAATTTTGATAGGCATTTCTTGGGTTGCATAAAAGAGCATAGGGCAAATCCGCCAAAGTTACTTCCTTTATAAAACTTTTATTAGGATAACAATCTGTGCCATATCCCGAGCAACACATTTTAACGGTTTTACCATTGACGAGATCTTCAATAACATGACCTCCCCCATAACTAAAACTTCCCGGCCACACTTTGTTTAAAGGATCTTCCTCTGAAGGCTCTGTTGCACCAAGATAACAGTCTACTGCTGCCACACCTGCGTATGCTGCCACTTTATTAAAACTTGCCTTTGATACTTTAATGGGTAAATCTGCCTGTCCTGTGTTTATCATAAGCCCTGAAGAACACATGGGAGCAAAAGTTCCTGTAGTGACCACATCAACTCTTTTTGCAGCCTCGATTTCTCCTTCTTCTTCGACAATACCAATCATTTCCTCAGCAGTTACAACAACAGCCTGCCCAGATTTAATCTTGTCATTTATTTCTTTATAGGTTTTTTTTACTTTAAAATCAGTCATGGTTACCTCAAATTTATTTGGTAAAACAACAAAACAGGGTCTTGGTAATGACTATTGATAGGTCAAAAGCAGATCAAGTTTTGATGTAATATTGTTTTTTATCCAGTTTGGATCAAGCCATTCTATTGGGTTAACAAATCTATTGTTTATAAACATTCCAAAATGAAGATGATCTCCAACAGCCATTCCTGTGGTGCCTGTCTTTCCAATAACCTGACCTTTTTCAACATGATCGCCTTTTTTAACGTCAGCCTGACTTAGATGAGAGTAGATACTGAAAAGACCGAAACCATGATCAATTGTAATGGTAAGCCCAAAGATTCCAATGGACTTGACATCAGCAATTATCCCAGTGTTTGCAGCAGGAACATCGGCATTGGCTACAGAAGCAAGGTCTATTCCCATGTGGTAGGAATCGTCAATTATTTTATCATTATAATAATATTTTCTATGATCTGCAAAACCCGCTCTATTTGCAGAACCCCTCATCTGGAGAAACCTATCTTCCCACAATTTTTTATTTACACTATTTTCAGCAACCTTGGTAACTTCCCTGGAATTTTTTTCTCTGTACTCATTATTAATATAAAGAAACTTTTTTAAAAGATCGGAAGGATCTTCAACAGGAACATTAAATTCAGGCATTTTCCATTGAAGAAAATTGTCTGTAATATCTATCTTGTCTTCTTTAAACCATGCCTTTCTTATATAATAAGGAAAGCCTGCTTTTTTTTCATTCCCTGCCCTGTCAACTGCAATTATATATAAAGGCTTATTATTCTCAGTTTTGTGATCAAGGGCAAAAAAAGCTATTTTATAGTGGGGATCTTTTATAAACCCTGAGTATCCAGGAAAGAACTCATCCCCAACCATTACCCCGTCTCTTGAATCAAGCTCTGAAACCTTGTAGCAAACAAGCCCAGCTCCTCCAGGAGTTATATAGTGCTGTCTTGACAAAACAGAAATATTTGGCGGAGTTGTGTCAATCATCACATCTTTTTGAAGGTATAGTTTATTTCCCTTAAAAAAAGAACGAAGCGAAGAGTCTCTGACAAGAAGCTTTAAAGTTGCCATACTGTCAGGAAGTCCCAGCTCTCTTGGATTAAACTTTAATGAAATTTCATAGGATTCAACTCCTGTACCCAGCATAAAACTTTTTGTTTCAAAAGTCTTTTCTTCTAAAAGAATTTCCCTTTCACCTGAACTCAGATAAAGACGAATTTCTTTGAGTCCCCTTCCCTTTTCACTTATAGGTATTGAAATTTGGGTGTTGCTGCCTATTGAAGTTGGAACTTCATCTAACGAAGCTTTTGGCTTTTTTCCTTCAAACCAGAAAATAAGTGCAAAAACAATAAAAGATATCAATATTAAAAACAGCAGAAACAACCAAATTTTTTTAAAGCCACTGCTTGTTTTATTACCTATTTTTTTTCTTGCCACAACAACCTCCATTACAGATTTTAAAATTTTTTTATGAATATCAGCAAGGTTAACAGTTATCAAGTGTAAATGGTAAAATATTTATCCACGCTGTTTTCTATAAATTTTATTGAACAAACCCGCCTTGCCAAAACTCAATCCTTCAAATTAGTTATGAATGTTGAAAGTACAATGCCTGCCTGCTCTTATTCCCATTGACTTTTTCATGAACCAAGTTTTACAATATAAAATCTAAAGTAGATAAATTTCAGCTTAAACCAAAACATTTTAATCTGGAAAAACTTAGCCAATTTTCAGGTTGTTGCAGATCTGCATAAAATAAAATTCTTGGCTTGCAAAATCAGTGTAAAACTAAAAATATAAAACTTCTTTCTAAAACAAAAATGCTTAATTTATTGCCTCTATGGAAAAAAGAAACTAAAATAGTTTTTTTTAAAAGAAGCTCATTCTCAGATTTTACAACAAAAATTAATAGACCTTGGGGGAGGATGGCAACTTTGACCAATTAACAGTCTTGGAGAAAATTTACTATGCAAACTCTTTTTAATGAAAAAAAACTATTTATAATTGCAGGACCTTGTGTAATTGAAAAAAGGGATATCCTTTTTCAGATTGCAGAAAAACTTTGTAAAATCAAAGAGATGGAAAAAATAGAAATAATTTTCAAAGCCTCTTATGACAAAGCAAACCGAACATCCATCTCATCTTTCAGAGGACCCGGAAAATATGATGGTCTAAAATACCTTGAAGAAATAAAAACCAAATTTGGCCTTCCTGTAACCTCAGACATCCACCATCCTGAAGATGCTGATGCAGTAAAAGAAGTTCTTGATATAATTCAGATTCCAGCTTTTCTTTGCAGACAAACAGATCTTATACTCGAGGCAGCAAAAACAAATCTTCCTGTAAACATCAAAAAAGGACAATTTCTTGCTCCTTGGGATGTCAAAAATATCATTGACAAGGCAAAATCCACGGGAAATGAAAAAATAATTATCACTGAAAGAGGAACAACCTTTGGATACAACAATCTTGTTGTAGATTTTAGAGGAATTCCCATAATAAAAGATTTTGGAGTCCCTGTAGTATTTGACGCAACCCACAGCATTCAAATACCCGGAGGACTTGGGACTTCGTCCTCAGGCCAAAGAGAAATGGCTCCTGTTCTTGCCAAAGCAGCAGTTGCAGCCGGAGTTAATGGAGTTTTTATGGAAATCCACCCAGATCCTGACAATGCCCTTTGCGACGGACCAAACTCCCTTTATCTAGACAAAGTTCATAAACTAGTGAAAACCCTTCTCAGGGTCAAAGAGGCTTCCTGTGACTAAACCTTTTGCTTTTTTTAAAAAAACTAAACTCCTTCTTCTTGATGTTGACGGTATTTTAACAGAAGGTACAATAACCTATACTTCATCTGGCGAAGAGCTTAAAAGCTTTTCTGTCAAAGACGGACTTGGGATAAGACTGCTTCAAAATGCAGGAATAAAAACAGCTGTTGTAACTGCAAGAGAATCTGAAATGGTTTCTAGAAGATGCAGGGAACTTTCAATAAATCCGGTTTTCCAAAATATAAAGAAAAAAAGAAAAGTAATTGAAATAATAGAAAAAGAATTGAAAATTAAAAAGGAAAATATCTGCTGTATGGGAGATGATCTTATTGATATTCCATTAATGCAGATTTGCGGAATCTCTGCTACTGTACCTGACTCCTGTGAGGAGGTAAAAAATCTAGCCATGTATATAACTAAGAAACAAGGCGGTAAAGGTGCTGTCAGAGAAGTTTGTGAGCTCATCCTCAAATCAAAAGGGCTTTGGGAAAAAAGCATAGAGTCTTTTATCAACCCGGAGCAAGGCAATTGAGTTATAAAAAACTTTTTTATTTGGTTTCTCTTTTTGCTTATATTTCAACTTCATCCCTATCTTTTGTTTCTGCAAATCAGGGTTCAATAATCATTTCAAATCTTTCCCATAACATTTCTTCCAAGGGAAAGCTTTTATATAAAATAAAAGCAAAATCAGGAACAATGGAAGATTTTCACTCTAAATCCTTAATTCTTGACTCAATTGAAGTTATTCTTATAAATCAGGGCAAACCCGATTTTAGAATCTTTGCAGACAAGGGGAAACTTGATACAAAAGAAAAAAACCTTGAACTTAATAAAAATATAAGAGCTTTTAATGACAAATATAAAATCACCTGCAATAAACTTTTTTTTAAAAACAACAAAAAAATGATATACCTTGATGGGAATGTAAAAATAAAATCTGAAACTTCTTTGTTTTTGTCAGACAAAGGGGAATTTGATATTGAAGAAGATACCTTAACACTTACAAATAATGTAAAAGGCTTTTTAAATGAAATTTAAATTAATATTTTTAAAAACAACAATTGTTTTTTTCTTAATTATATCATCACTTACTCAAGCCGGTGCAGATGAAAAAAAACAAGAGCCTACAAATATAAGAGCAGATTCAATGAAGGTAGTTCAAAATGAAAATATAACAATTTTTTCTGGAAATGTTAATGTGGTAAAGGGAAAAACAATAATTGATTGTGAAAAACTGATTGTTCACCACAAAAACTCTGACTCAGTCAATTCAACTCCGGACAGAAACTCCTTTAAGTCCATAGAGGCAAAAGGCAAGGTAAGGATCCAGATGGAAGACAAAAGAGCAAAAGCTGAAAATGCAATTTTTAATTCTGACAAAGAAATTCTGATTCTTACTGGAGGTCGGCCTGAAATAATTGACTCAGGAAACAAAATTTCAGGGGATTCAATAACCTATTTTATAAAAACAGGAATAATGGAAGTGGAAAAAAACTCAGACTCGCAAGTGGAAGCAACCTTTATAAATGAATAAAATGAAAACCCTAGATCTCAAAGATCTTGAAAAATCATACGGAAAAAGAAAAGTTGTTTCAGGAGTAAACATCTCTATTAACACCTCAACAGTCACCGGACTTTTAGGGCCAAACGGAGCCGGAAAAACAACAACTTTTAATATGGCTGTGGGTCTTATTTCCCCTGACAAAGGCAGGGTTCTTCTCGATAACTTTGACATAACAGATTATCAGATATACAAAAGAGGTAAAAAGGGAATAGGATATCTTCCCCAGGAAGCATCTGTTTTTAAAAAACTTTCTGTGGCAGACAACCTAAAAATAATACTTGAACATACTAAACTTAAAAAAAACGAAATAGAATCAAAAATTGATTCCCTTTTAAGCGAGTTCAATATTGAAAGGCTCAAACACCAAAAAGCTGAGAGCCTTTCAGGCGGAGAAAGAAGACGGCTGGAAATCTGCAGAGTTTTATCAACAGATCCTGACTTTGTACTTTTGGACGAACCATTTGCAGGAGTTGACCCTATCGCAGTATCTGATCTTCAAGAAATCATCTCTTATCTTTCACAAAAAAACATAGGAGTTCTTATATCAGATCATAATGTAAGGGAAACACTAGGAGTTTGCGACACTGCGTATATAATAAACAACGGAACAATAATAAAAAGCGGAACCCCCGAAGAAGTTGCAGCCGATGAAATAGTAAAAAAAACATACCTTGGAAAAAACTTTAAAATGTAGGATTAGTGATTATTTTATTAGCTAGTTTAAGATTGTAATTTTTACTTTCTTCAAAAAACAAAACAACTTTAAATATAAACGATGAAACTTTTACTTTAAGACAAAATGGACAAGTTTTCAATTTTTTCTTCTATTAATTTAAGCTTAACTCAGATAGAGAAACTTTAAAATGGCTTTTGAACTAAGACAGGAACTAAAACTTTCACAGCAGCTTGTTATGACTCCCCAGTTGCAGCAGGCGATAAAACTGCTTCAACTTTCAAGGCAGGAACTCATAGAAACAATCCAACAAGAGCTTGTTGAAAATCCTGCCCTTGAAGAAAGAATTTCCGATGACAAAGACTCAGATGAGGTCAGCCCTGATGAGCTTAGTCCTGAAGAAACTTCTTCAGAAGAAAAAACAGTGGAGCTCAAAGAAGACAAGTTCCCAGATGAAACTGACTGGGAAAACTATATTGAAGAATATAATACCCCAGGAAGGATGAACTTTGACCCCGAAATCAAAGAAGGGCCAAGGTATGAAGCATTTGTAGCAAAAAAAGACAGCCTTGAAGATCATCTTCTATGGCAGTTCAAAATGCTTTCCCCAACAGAGGAAGAGGAGCGGATAGCATCTGCTGTAATAGGAAACCTTGATGATGACGGTTATCTTAAGATTGATATTGACGAAATTTCAGCCGCTACAAAATCTAAACCTGAGGACATTGAATATATCCTTGAAACCATGCTCCAAACCCTTGATCCGCCCGGTGTTTGCTCAAGAAGCCTTGAGGAATGCCTTCTAAATCAGCTAAAACTTCTTAATGTCAGTGATGAAAGACTTGAAATCCTAATAAAAAACCATTTAACTGATCTTGGAAACAACAGGATAAAAAACATTGCAAAGGCAATGGGGATTTCAACAGATCTTGTGATGGAATATGTGGAAATTATCAGAACTCTTGAACCCAAACCCGGAAGAATTTTTTTTGATGAAACTGCAAACTATATCACCCCAGATATTTATATTTACAGAGAAAAAGATGATTTTATAATTGTGTTAAATGATGACGGATTCCCCAATCTTCACATCAACCCTTATTACGAAAAGGCTGTGGCAAATACAGCTGAAAAAATAGACAGAGATACAAAAAGCTATTTAAGGGAAAGAATAAGAACTGCATCAGGACTTATAAAAAGTATTTATCAGCGTCAAAGAACTATTTACAGAGTTACTGACTCCATTTTAAAACATCAAAGAGAGTTTTTTGAAAAAGGGATTGAACATTTAAAACCAATGATTTTAAATGATATTGCTGAAGATATTGAAATGCATGCTTCAACCATAAGCAGAGTAACTACAAACAAATATGTTCACACTCCCCAGGGAGTTTATGAGCTCAAATTCTTTTTTAACAGTTCTATTTCAAAAAAAGACGGGGATTCCATTGCATCTGTCAGCGTTCATGATAAAATAAAAAGAATAATTGAAGAAGAGGATTCAAAAAAACCTTTAAGTGATGATAAGATTTCTAAAATCCTTAAATCACAAGGAATTAAAATCGCAAGAAGGACAGTGGCCAAATACAGGGAGGCTTTAAAAATTCTCCCCTCAAGCAAACGTAAACAATACTAGGAGGTGGATGTATGAACATTTCTGTGTCTTTCAAGAACCTTGAACCATCTGACTCATTAAGAGACTATGTCCAAAAAAAACTTGAAAAGATTGAGAAAAGACTAGACGCACCTGCAGAAGCTGAAGTTGTGCTCACTGTAGAAAAAATAAGACATATCACAGAAGTAAGACTCAGCAGCGACAAGCTTCATATAAATGCCAAAGAAGAGTCTGATAATATGTACTCTTCCATTGATCTTGTTCTTGATAAGGTAAAAAGACAGATCAAAAGAGCAAAGGATAAAATGCATGAAAAAAGGCCTATCTCCAAAAATGGAATCAAAGATGAAGATCTTCTCCCTGAGGAGCCGGTAACTGATATTGAATAAACCTCATTAAAGTTAAATCAGTATAAAATTAAAGCCGTTTCCAACAAATGGAAACGGCTGATTTATTTTAACCTAGGGAAAAACTCCAGCCCCAATCAAAAGAATAAAGGCTTTAGAACCTTGATAATAAAACCAATAAATGTTAAAAAAAGCTTTCAATTGTAAAAAATTTGAAGATAAAAGATTGTTTATCGTGCCTGGATTTCAAGTTTTAAATTGCAGAAATTATTAAATAAAGAAATATGTTAAATCAAATGAAACTAAAAGACTACTTACTCCCTGAATTTATAAATATGGATTTGAAATCAAGAGATAAAAAAGCTGTGCTTGAAGAACTAGCCGTTCCTCTTTCTAAGTACTCAGGAATAGAAAACAACGACCTTGTAAAAATCCTTCTTGAAAGAGAAAGACTGGGAAGCACAGGAATAGGAAAAGGCATTGCTATTCCCCACGGAAAAGTTGCGGGCCTTGAAAAACTCATGATAGGATTCGGCCTCAGCCAAAATGGAGTAAGCTTTGAATCAATTGATGATAAACCAGCTTTTATATTCTTCACAATTGTTACTCCTGAAGATTCATCAGGAGATCATCTAAAAGTTCTTGCAAAAATTTCAAGCATATTAAGAGACAGTTCAATAAGAAAACAAATTAAAACGGCTTCAACTTCTGAAGAAATACTAGATTTGATAGATGAAAACGATCCAAATGATTAAAACAGGAGTTAAAAAACTGTTTTTTGTCCATTTCAACGTCAGATTAGAATTTAATCCTTAAATCAATAAAGTATTCCTGCGGTTAAATTTGTTATCTTTTCTTGAACTAAAACAAAACACTGGTTTTTGACTAATCACTAAAATAGGGAAAATAAAATGAAAAACACTCCTATATTTATAATAACTGGGGAATCAGGCTCCGGTAAATCAGTTGCTCTGAATGCTTTTGAAGATTGCGGATTCTATTGCGTTGACAATATGCCTGCGGCACTGCTTCCAAAATTTCTTGAACTTCCTTTGAGCAAAGAGGCCGAAGAAGTAGCCGGAATAGCGTTTGGAATGGACTTAAGAGAAAAAAGATTTATAAATGTTTACCCTGAAGTTTTTGATTTTTTAAATGAGAACAATTATTCCCATAAAATTATTTTTCTTAAAGCTTCTGAAGAAACTCTTATAAAAAGATACAGCCAGACAAGAAGACACCACCCTTTTGCAAAAGACTCAAACCTCCTAGAAGGAATCAGGCATGAAAAACAATTATTAGCTGACTTAGAGCTTAAATCAGACACTGTTATAGATACATCTTCCTATACAGTGCATGAGCTTAAAGCTGAAATTTCTTCAATAGCCTCTGAATATACAAAAATAAAAGAAATGAGAATAGACTTTGTATCTTTTGGTTTTAAGTATGGAATACCAAAAGATTTAGACCTTTTAATAGATGTAAGATTTCTTAGAAATCCCTACTTTATAGCTGAGCTTAAAGAAAAAACCGGGGAAGATGAAGAGGTAAAAAACTATGTTTTAAATAACAAGAGAGCAGAAGAGTTTTTAAAAAAATTCACTGATCTCCTTGACTATTTGATACCTTTATATAAAAAAGAGGGCAAGGCGTATTTAACCTTGGGAGTCGGCTGTACAGGAGGCAGGCATAGATCTGTTGCTGTTTCCAGATATTTATTTAACTATATCAGCAGACACGCAGCCAAAGCCGGGATCTTGCATAGAGATATAACCCGCCGGTAATAAAGAAATGCGAGGTATTATGATAGGAATTATAATAGTAACACACGGAAATCTCGGCAAAGTACTTCTTGAAACAGCCGAAATGATAATAGGTTCAAAAATTGAAAACTGCATAGATGTTTCAATTAATGTAAACGAAAATGCTGACGGTTTGCGGGATAAAATTAAACAAGCCATAAAAAAAGCAGATAACAATCAAGGAATAATTATCCTTACTGATATGTTCGGCGGCACCCCTTCAAATTTAAGCTATTCTTTTCTTGAAGAAGGCAAAACAGAAGTTCTGTCCGGAATAAATCTGCCTGTTCTTATAAGAGCATCAGAACTTAGAAAAAGACTGCCCTTGCCAGAAGTTGCTCAAAGAATAGAAACATTTGGGAAAAAAAGTATTTCTCTTGCAAGCGGTATACTAAAGGGCAATCCAAGAAGTGTGTGATGTTTTTTCCATTGAAAAGGTTTTAGACGATGACCTTGAAGTCTTACAAAAAGAAGAAATAAATCATTTTGAGAACCCCTGGTCATTACAAAGCTATAAAGAAGAGCTTATTCACCCAGGGAGCAGAATAAAAAAAGCAGTATTTAAAAGCCGCATTTGCGGCTTTGCAGTTTCAAGATTAATACTTGAAGAAATGCATATTTTAAAAATTTGCATTTTAAAAGAGTTTCAAAGAAAAAATATAGGTTCAGCTCTTTTAGATTCTCTTATTGAAGAACTAAAAACCCAAATTACCCAGGTTCTTTTGGAAGTAAGAGAGAACAATTCAACAGCTTTATCCTTTTATAAAAAAAACGGGTTTAAAGTAGTAGGTAAAAGAAAAAACTATTATGGACAGGGAGTTCATGCCCTGAATATGACTAAAGATTTATCCGGAGGAAATAAATGACTGTTAGAATAGGAATTAACGGTTTTGGCAGAATAGGAAGATCAATGCTTCGGGCCGCCCTTGAAAAAAAAGATGTAGAAATTGTGGGAATCAATGATCCTGCTCCTGTTGAGACAATGGCCCATCTTATAAAATATGACTCTGTTCACGGTATCTTAAACGCAGAGGTGAGTTCAGATAAAAATTCACTGATAATAAACGGAAAAAAAATTGCATATTCTTCTGAAAAAGATCCCTCGCTTCTTCCGTGGAAAAAGCTTGAAATTGATATAGCTGCAGAATGCACAGGAATCTTCAAGGACAAAAAAGATGCATCAAAACATCTTGAATCAGGTGCAAAAAAAGTTATAATATCTGCACCTTCAAACGATCCTGATGTAACAATTGTTCTTGGTGTAAATGAGGAGGTTTATGATAGAAAAAAGCATTTTATCATTTCAAATGCTTCCTGCACTACCAATTGTCTTGCTCCTGTGGCCAAAGTTTTAAAAGATAACTTCGGAATAAAGCAAGGGTTTATGACAACAGTACACTCATACACAGGTGCTCAGAATATACTTGATTCTCCCCATAAAGATCTAAGAAGGGCAAGAACAGCAGGAGTTTCAATGGTACCTACTACAACTGGAGCAGCTAAAGCTGTAGGAATTGTAATCCCTGAACTTAAAGGAAGACTTAATGGGCTCTCCATGAGAGTTCCCACTCCAAATGTTTCAATTATTGATTTTGTAATAAACACAGAAAAAAAAGGACTTACAAGGGACGAGATAAACAATGCCCTTAAAAAAGCTTCTGAAACAACGATGAAGGGGATTTTAGGATATTGCGAAGAACCTCTTGTATCCATTGACTTTAATGGCTCAAGACTTTCTTCTGTTGTTGACAGTCTTTTAACAGATGCTATTGATGATATGGTTAAAGTATTTTCCTGGTATGACAATGAAACTGGCTATTCAACAAGAATGATTGAGCTTGCAGCTTTTATTGGCAGGGATTTGTAAAAAACGGAGAAAAAAAATGAAAAAGAGAAAATGCTTGATTGCTGGCAACTGGAAAATGTACAAAACCCCGGAGGAGTCAGTAACTGAGGCTCTAAAAATTTTTTCAATGCTGGATGAAAAAGATTTTGAAAGAAGAGATGTGATGATATCTCCAACTTTTACCTCAATTTATCCGGTCTATGAAGCCATTAAAAACACAAACATCACCCTTGGTGCCCAAAATATTTATTTTGAGACAGAAGGAGCGTATACAGGAGAAATTTCTGCAACAATGGCCAAAGCCTCAGGTTGTAAGTATGTAATCCTTGGCCACTCTGAAAGAAGACAAATTTTCAATGAAACAGACGAATTAATAAATAAAAAGATTTCTTCTGCAATTTCAACAGGTTTAATCCCTATTTTATGCATTGGCGAAACAAAATCTGAAAGAAATTCAAATAAAACTTTAAATATCCTTGACAAACAAGTCCAAAACGGATTAAAAGGCATTCCCGTAAGCATGGGTAACGAGCTTGTAATCGCATATGAACCTGTATGGGCAATTGGAACTGGTGAAACAGCCTCCCCAGATCAGGTAGAAGAAGCTCATTTTAATATCCGTAAGCTCATTGAAAAAATTTATAATAAAGATGTTGCTGATAATATTAAATTACTGTATGGTGGCAGCGTTAAATCAGGGAATGCAAAAGAACTTCTTTCTCTTGAAAATGTTGACGGAGCTCTTGTAGGCGGAGCAAGCCTCAAGGCAGAAGATTTTACTGAAATAATTAAAGCTTAATGGTATAAATTTTATGACTATCTTTCTTGTTACCATACATATAATAGCCTCAATCATGATAGTAATCATGGTTCTGCTCCAATCAGGTAAAGGTTCAAGCCTTGGTGCAGCACTTGGAGGTGGAAGTAATCAGACTTTGTTTGGGCCTGCAGGTTCAGGCAATATTTTAACAAAAATAACTACAGGCCTTGCAATAGTGTTTATGGTCACTTCCATGTCTTTGGCTTATATATCAGGAAAACCCAGTTCAAGTTCAGTTCTGGACAAGGTAAAACAGGAAGCACCCTTGAAAACAGATAATACCGAGGCAGCAAATTAAAAAGCCGCCGAAGTGGTGGAACTGGTAGACACGCAGTGTTGAGGGCGCTGTGGGTAAATCCCGTGCCGGTTCGATTCCGGCCTTCGGCACCAGGCAACACAAAATATAAATTTTATTATAAAAGTTCTTTAAAAAAGTTTTCATGGTGGGGTTCCCGAGTGGTCAAAGGGATCAGACTGTAAATCTGACGGCTCAGCCTTCGAAGGTTCAAATCCTTCTCCCACCACCAAAATAAAGGGTCATTAACTCAGCTGGTAGAGTATCTGCCTTTTAAGCAGAGAGTCGTTGGTTCGAATCCAACATGACCCACCATGCGTCCCCATCGTCTAGTTCGGTCCAGGACACCGGCCTTTCACGCCGGCGACAGGGGTTCAAATCCCCTTGGGGACGCCAACAGACAACAAGAGTCACTGATTTTAAATCGTGGCTCTTTTTTTTTGGCTAATTTTTATGTATGCTTATAAAAAATAAGAACATTAATCTTAATCAGCAAATATAAAGGAGTCAAAATGAAATCAATTGGCATTATCCTATCTGGATGCGGAGTAAATGACGGAACAGAAGTTCACGAAGCTGTAATAACCATGCTATGTCTTGATCAAAAAAATGCAGACATTTCATATTTTGCCCCAGACATCAATCAAGCCAATGTAATAAATCATTCAAATCAGGAATTAATGTCTGAATCAAGAAATATTAAAATTGAATCTGCAAGAATTTCAAGAGGCAATATAAAAGACATAAAATCAGCTGATTCCGATAAATTGGACGCTTTAATTTTACCTGGGGGTGCCGGGGCTATAAAAAACTTCTCAAAAATATTTGACAACCCAGCCAGCCCTGAAATAAATCAAGATGTTTCAAATCTTGTAAAAAAAATGCACTCTAAGAAAAAACCAATTGGTTCAATTTGCATCTCCCCTCTTCTTATAGCAGCCATTCTTGGCAATTTTAACCCGGAATTAACCATAGGAAATGACATTAATACTGCTCAGATGATAGAAAAATTTGGCGGAGTTCACAAAAACTGTTCATTTGACTCTATAATAACCGATGAAAAAAACCTTCTTGTATCAACTCCTGCATATATGGTTTCCACAGGCCCGGCACAAGTTTATCAAGGTATAAGTAAATTAGTTGATAAAATATTTGAGTTGTGCAAACAAAACTAAAACAATAATAAAGAAAATGAGCAAGTCTGGCCTTCCAAAGGTCTAGTTTTCAAAATTAAGGCCAAAACAAATAAAACTCATAAAATTTCAAGGTTTAAAAATGAGCAAAGCAAAAATAGTAAGATTCAAGGGATGTTCAAATATTCAGGTAGCCAAAGCATTATCAGATCTAGCTGCTGGGCTTATTGAATTATCCAAAAACGACAAAAGACTTCTTAATCTTGTTATATCTCTTGCTGTTGAAGGGTGGAATCTTTCTCTTTATGAAGACAGTAATGAAAATTATAAAAGAAAAATTGAAGAAAAACTACCTAAAGGGCTGAGTAAAGAAAAAAAACTGATATTTCAAAACTTTCTTTTAAATCTAATAAAACAAAAACAGGAAACTTATCCTGGTTACTTAAAAGGAATAACCTCATTTAATCTTAAAGAAGAAAACGGTAATCTAAATCTTATTGTAAATGCTTTACCAATTAACCCATTATAAAAACAATTGATTAAATAATTTTAAGGTTTGCTTTCTTTAGGGTAAGCCAGTTGGTTTAAAAAACTTATCCAGAGCCAAACCTTAAAATTAAATCTTTTGGGAGCAAGTAAAAAGAAAACCATCAATCAAAAACAAATAGCCCTCAAATTGTACTTTTCATAAATTTCTTGCCTTAAGGATAAAACAATGGAATCCATAGCTGAAATAAAACCTTTTGAAAAAAGACTGATGATGGGAAACCAGGCTTTTGCAAGGGGAATAATTGAATCAGGAGCAAGTTTTGCCTCTGGTTATCCTGGCACTCCTTCAAGTGAAATAATTGAAACTCTTGCCTTAAATTCATCAACCACAGGAATTTATGTTGAATGGTCGGTAAATGAAAAAACAGCTCTAGAAGCAGCTGCAGCCGCTTCCTTTGCAAATCAAAGGGCAGTTTGTGTTATGAAACAAAATGGGGTTAATGTTGCCTCTGATTTTCTTCTTCACCTTTCTTATTCAGGAACAAGAGGAGGGCTTGTACTTATTGTCTGCGATGATCCAGGAGCTCTTTCAAGTGTTAATGAAGGAGAATCCAGGCATTTTGCAAAAATGCTTGAACTTCCCCTTCTTGAACCAGGCGATTTTCAGGAAGCAAAAGATATTGTAAAAACAGCTTTTGAATTGTCTGAAAAACTAAAAACCATTGTAATTATAAGAAGCCTTACAAGACTTTCCCATGCCAGTGGAATTGTAGAAGCCGGAACTATTTCCAAAAAAAACATCTCACCATATTTTCATCATAGCGGATTTATTCTGGATCCGGAAAAAGGACCCATAATGAGTACCCCTGTAACCTACAGGCATGAACTCATGCAAAATCGACTTGAAAATTGTGAGGCTTTTTTCAAAGAAAAAAATTTAAACACATATATTGGTCCTAAAAATCCAGAACTTATAATTATCACAAGTTCTGTTGATTTTTTATATTCAATGGAAGCTCTTGAAGAACTGAATCTTCATCAAAAAGTCGGAGTTTTAAAACTTGTTTCAACCAACCCTTTACCGGAAAATCTTTTAAATGAAATCTTTTTAAAAACCAAAAGTATAATGTTTGCTGAACAAGTACTTCCCTTTATCGAAGAAGGAGTAAAAACTATTTATGCAGACAATTTATCACTTGATAAAAAAATTAAGTTTTACGGTAAAAAATCAGGACATATACCCAGTGTCGGTGAAACTGATACTAATATAATTATTGAAGCTTTAACAAAAATTTTTGATATAAATTATTCAAACTCAGATGAAGAATATGATAAAAAAGTAATTGAAACAGCTTTTTTAAATTTAACCCCGGGTAGAGAAATGACATTTTGCCCAGGATGTCCCCACAGAGCCTCTTTTTTTCATTTGAATAATGCCTTAAAACTTGATGACAAAGATGGTTTTATCTGTGGTGATATTGGGTGCTATACTCTTGGAATGCTTCCTTCTGGCTATTCAACTTTAAAAACAATCCACAGTATGGGCTCAGGAACAGGAATTGCCTCAGGATTTGGAGTATTGAAAAAACAGGGATTTGCCCAAACTGTTTTAAGTGTTTGCGGAGATTCAACTTTTTTCCATTCAGGAATCCCTCCTCTGATAAATGCAGTTCACAATAATAGTGAAATGACAATGGTAGTTTTAGATAATTCAGGTACTGCAATGACAGGGTTTCAACCCCACCCAGGAGAAAAAGGCACAGCAATTGATTTTAGTGGAATCCCTTTGAAAATTGAAGAAATTTCCAAAGCCTGCGGTGCAGACACTTATCTTCTTGACCCCTTTGATTTTATACAATGTCAGGAAAAAATACCTGAAATAATTTCAAAACAAGGTGTAAAACTGATAATCCTAAGACATCCCTGTGCTTTAAGCCCCCAAAGAAAAAACAAAAAAAAATTTAAAATTAAAATAGACTATGAAAAATGCGTGGGTGACAATTGCGGATGCTTTAATTTTTGCACAAAAGTATTTAAGTGCCCTGCTCTTTTTTTAAATATGGAATCAAAAAAACCTGAAATAGATCCAACTCTTTGTGTTGGATGCGGGTTTTGTGCAGATATCTGTTTTCACAATTCAATAATAAAAACGGAGGCAGGAAATGAGCTCTAAACCCGAAAAAAGTTTAAATATTGTAATTACTGGAGTTGGAGGTCAGGGCAATGTTACCCTTTCAAGACTTATAGGGGAATCTGTTATCAAAGAAAATAAATATATAACCATTGGTGAAACCTTTGGAGCTTCCCAAAGGGGAGGTTCTGTTATGAGCCATTTGAGAATAGGCAGCTCGAAAATATATTCTCCAGTAATTCCTTTAAAAAAAGCTGATATCATAATAGGACTTGAGCCTGTTGAAACATTAAGAGTGCTTTTAATCTATGGAAATAAAAATATAACAACAATATCAAACTCAAAACCCTTAGTTTTTGCAAATGCACTTTCAGGAGAAATCAATTATCCTGAAACGTCTGTTCTTAAAGAAAAAATCAATCTTTTATCAAAAAAAACTATCTTTGATAATTTTACAGAAATGGGGATAAAAGAAGGTCATCATCTTTTATCAAACTCCATAATTTCCGGGGTTCTTTCGGGATTTAAAATCATCAGGGGATTTAACCAGCAAAGTTTTACTAATACAATCAAAAAGTATTACTCAGAAAAAACTCTGGATAAAAACATTGAAGCTTTTTTAAAAGGGGTTAAAATAGCCCAAACCTAACAATTGAACCAAATAAAAATTTTATCTTTTCACTTATTTAACACTTAAATAAAAAGTATTTATGCCTGAAAATAAAATAATTATACTTAAAAAAATTCTTAAAACTCAGCTTGAAGAAAATCTGAAAGTAAAAAAGGCTCTTAAATCAATTACAAAGCCAGTTGAACCTGATGTCTCAATTGGAAGGCTTACAAGAATGGAAGCAATTCAAAGTAAAAGCATTAATGACTCAGCCCTTTTAAAAACAGAAATTAAAATTAAAAACATCCAGGCTGCCTTAAGACGAATTGACTCAGATCCTGACTTTGGATATTGCGATAAATGCGGAGAAGAAATCAATATAAAAAGGCTTAAAATCATGCCAGAAACAAGACTATGTGTAAAATGCATGGCAAAACTGGGCGGATAGGAGCTTTTATTTAGCCCTTAAAAACAGATAAAAAGATTGAACTTCTTAAAATTAAATATATAAACAACAGTAAAGATCTAATAATTTACAGGTAAATTGATGACAAAGGCATTAAATAGGAGATTCTGGTTGAAAGATAAAAACTCCTGAATTAACAGATAAAACCAAGTATATTTTAGCAACTCTGACTTAATTAATTGGGTATTGTAAAGATTGCTACCTTAGTAGCTTAATTCTTTTAGTTCCTGTATTTAAACCTTTAAAACCATTAAACATAAAGTTTTTAAATGGCTAAAAATCAAAAAATCAACAACTTCAAAATTTTTTACTTTTTTATTTTTTTAAGCCTATCATCCTTTTGCAATGCCCAGTCCCTTTCCATAATGACCTGGAACACAGGAGACAGCGACCGCTCCCTACCAAAAGCATCAGAGATCCAGGCTCTCATAAATAAAAACGGACAAAACCCTGATATTTTAATTATCCAGGAAATTTTTTACAATAATTATTCCAGCCTTAAAAAAAGGCTGGATTATAAACACGGAATCCATTCAGCCCAAATCTCCCAAAACCTTAAAAACCTTGCAATCTTAAGTTCTTTTGAACTCTCAGGCCATGAACTGATTGTTTTTTCAAAGAATATATCAGGAGCTCTCAAAACCGAAGTTGAAATGCCTGATAAAAAAAAACTTAAAGTTTACTGCGTTCATTTTGAATACATAAAAAACAAGTCAAGGGATAATAATGGATATGTAAGCTTGAGTTTTAAAGATATAATAGAAATTTTAGCTAAAGAAGTCTCTTGTGAAAATCCCAGAAAACATGAAGCTGAAAAGCTTATTGAAAAAGCAGGAAAACCTGGACAAAGAACTATAATTGCAGGGGATTTTAACACTGTTTCTTTTTCTTCTTCAGTAAGAACAATAAAAAAATTTTATTCAGATGCCGCCCCTATTTTCAAAAGACTGTCCTCGGGAACATATAAAAAAATAAGCTTTCCAATTAAACCAAGAATTGACTATATTTTTCATTCTCCAGACATAAAGATTGAAGCTTTTAAAATTATAAAGGAAACTCCTGGAGATCACTACCCTGTAACTGCAAAAATAAAAGTACTAAATTGAAAATACAACAAACTTTAAAACTTAATATAAATTATTCATCTGCTCCTAAACTTAATTCTTGAGTCAACTAAAATTATTATTCATCAGAAGAAATCTTTACAACCCTTAAAACCTCTTCTTTTGTAGTTTTTCCATCAAGCATTTTTTTAACAGCATTTTTATATAACTCAGTCATCCCTTCTGAAATTGCCGCCTTTTTAATTTCTGAAGGAGAAACATCTGATCTTGTTAGATTCATTAAAGATTTAGAATATTTCATGATTTCATAAACACCTGTTCTTCCATAATAACCTGTACCTCTACACTTAGAGCATCCTTTTCCCTTATAAAGAACTGCTTTTATTTTATGCCCTGTAAAAATTCCTTCGGACTCAAGATTTGCTACATCTTCTTCATAGGAATATTTGCACTCATCACATATTTTTCTTACAAGTCTTTGGGACACTATGCCTATAAGAGTTGATCTAACCAAAAACGGTTCAAGACCAAGATCAAGAAGTCTTACAATAGTTGATGGGGAATCATTTGTATGAAGAGTTGAAAGCACTAAGTGTCCTGTAAGTGAAGCCTGAACAGCATTTTTTGCAGTTTCAAGATCCCTCATTTCACCAATCATTATAACATCTGGATCCTGCCTTAAAATATGCCTTAAGGCCCTGGCAAATGTCATATCAATAGAAGGTTTTACTGCTATCTGATTAAAGTCTTCATGAATCATTTCAATTGGATCTTCTATGGTTGTAATATTTATTTCCGGTTTTGAGATTTTTTTTAAGGCAGAATACAAGGTTGTTGATTTACCGCTTCCTGTTGGACCGCAGACAAGGATTATACCATGTGGACTTGAAATAAATTTTTCAATCTGCTCAAGCTCTCTGCCATCAAAACCAAGGGAAGGAAGATCCTGAAAAAGAATATCGGGATCCATGAGTCTTAAAACAACTTTTTCTCCAAAAGCAACCGGAAGAGTTGAAATTCTCATTTCAACTTCAACATTATTTTTTGAAGTTTTTATTCTTCCGTCCTGGGGCCTTCTTTTTTCTGCCATATCAAGACCAGACATCGCCTTAATCCTGCTTATAATTGCATTGTGTACTTTTTTAGGAAGTTTGTATACAGGGTGCAAAACTCCGTCAATACGAAGTCTTATTATTGTTTTTTCTCTTTTAGGCTCAATATGAATATCACTTGCCCTTTGATCAAAAGCATAGCTTATCATATGATTAACTGCATTTACTATATGCTGATCATTGGCAGGCAGTTCATCCATTGATTTGAGTTTTACATAGTGTTCAAGATTACCAAGGTCAACCCGGGCTTCCACAAACTGGTTTTCAGCAGCATCAATGTATTTCTGAAACCCATAAAACTCGTTAATAAGTCTTATAATATCAGATTTTGAGCTTACAACCGCCTTGACTTTACCAGTATTTATTCTGCTGATATCATCAAAAGCCTCCATATTAAAAGGATAGGGAGTTGCCACTATCAATTGCCCCCCTGTCTTTTCAACTGGAAGCATAAGATGTCTAATTGCCATATTTTTAGGAATGGAAGATGTTACTTTTCCAATATCAAGTTTAAGAGGGTCAACTTTTAAATACTTATATCCCCAGAAATCGGCAAGACTTTCATAAACCATGTCTTCATTAATTTTTTTCCCGGATTTATCATGGGTAAAAAAACCAAAAGAAACAAGGATATCAACTGCAATGGTTTTTTCAAATGCAGAAGAAAAAGAGTTGGTTTGCTTCCTTATTTTTTTAAACTCCAAATCAAAGTTCTCAAGATAAAATTTTGCAGACTTTTCTGAAAGTAATTTTCTTTTAACCATAATTTCCGCTATTTTTTTCGGACTGAAAAAATTTGAGCTGATTTCCATTTAATCTCCGGGGAAATTTAAAGAATTAAAATTTTTATCCTGAATACAACCAAGATTTTATAAAGAAAAAAGCTACTTTAAAGCAGCTTTAAAAATGTAAAATCAAATAATGCTTAATTTAATTTGAGCTTTAATTTTTTTTAATCAGATAAATATCTGTCAACTCCATGTTTTTGTTAAGTTTGTAGCCAACAAAAGACCCTTTTGTAAACTCTGAAGGAGAAATATGCCTGAATTTCATTCCATGAAAGGAAACAGCCCTGCTTTTTTTGAAATTCTGGTCTGAAATAACAAAATAATTATATGTATGGCTGTTAATAATTCCTGTTGATGTATAATAAAAGAAATTACCCTTCTCATATTCAGGAGAAACAATTTCGTTTGAATATAAAAACAATGGGCTAAAACAGGTTACTATAAAAAACAAAACAAATACAAGCTTACTTCTTCTTTCCATTTTTTATCTAATCCTCCAATAATACATTCCCAGTCTTTGCCTTTTTTCACTTATAATATTGATTTTACCTTCACTTGTTCCAAGGATCTTGGCTTCTTTATCTTCTGAGGTCACAATGGCAGGGGCAAATACCATCCCGGAGAGTTTAAGTCTTGAAGGAGAAAGATATTTATATTCACCGTCTATTTCAACTTTTAAAACATCATTGAGCTTTTCTTCATTATCTTCATTTATTTCATTGGATTTAATTTTATTGTCACGATTTATATCAAAAGCAGGAGAGGAAAGCCTTGACCCGCTGGATATATCAAGTTCATGAAACCAGGAATATCCTCCTGAAGTGCACATCTTTTCTGCTGCTTCAGGTACATAGGAAATAAAAACAGATTTATTTGAAACAACTTTTGGATCTTCCACAATTCTTTCACCCAAATCAGGCAAATCAAAATACCACCCAAAATGGGAACCCGGAGCAAGCTCCTGATATCCATCCTTTGAAGAATCAGATTTTTTAATTTCCCATAAAATTTTTTTATCGCTAAGAGTTTCGACTTTTTCATATTGACTTTCGCTTTGAACGTCTGAATCTTTATCACTATGGGCAACAGACTGATTAAGAAGATAGACATCAGAAATATTTGAAGTCCCTGTTTTACCTGTTAAATAATCAGCCCTTTTAATTTGGCCTAAATACTGATTCTTTTTATTTCCATAATCCCAGATACCGTAAACAGACTGAGTTGATTTATCATCCATATCATCTTTGCACAAAAACTTGCCTGTTCCAAAAAGAACTATATATCCTTGATATAACGGATGTTTTGCTATATCCGGCTTAGTTGTTATAGGCTGGTTGATTTGACCATATCCTGCTGTAAACAATGGAACTCCATTACCGCTCCCATCAGAATAAAAACAGCCCCAGTCATCAAGATTTTTACTGGTGATATCAAATTTCCATAAATTACCCTGAAGATCTCCAGCGTACACATAATCAGCAGTAAAATTGTTATCTTTATCAACCACAGCCGGAGTACTCATTCCATTTTCTAATTGATTTCCCACAGATATTTTTTTAATACATTCCCCTGTAAAAGCATCAAGAATAAATAAGACAGATTTACCATTTTCACTATTATAGCCATTCCCGAAAACAACAATAAAAGGATGTTCTTTTAAATTACTTTTTACTATTACAGGGTTGCTATAGCTAAATCCCATATCTTTTAAATCTTCCTCGCCAGGATCTGAAATTGAAGGAAACTCCCATTTAAAAATATCTAAAAGATTTTCAGTGGTTGACATGGTTATCTTATCTACATCTATTTTATCATTTTTAAGAGATAAGGCAAAATAACCCTTTCCTCCTTTTCTAAGCCCGCTTACCAAAATATCTTCTGTTTTACAAATATCCCCATTGAATTTTGAAATTCTTTCAATAACAGGAGTGTGATCAACAAAATACTTATGATTGTAATTAGTCTCAGTAAGCAAGGGAAGGTTTTCAATCACAAAAGAAGGAATAAAAGCAAATCTTTCTTTTCCTGTTTTTTCATCCAGAGCGTGGAGCATTCCATCATTTGCTCCAAAATAAATAGTGTTTCCCCATTTAATTGGTGATGAATTAATAACATCTCCCAAAACAATATTTCTTTCCCTGAAACCGGGCAGATCTTCTCCTCTAATGTAATTAACTGTTTTTTTAATATCTTCTTCAGCTTTTTGCCTTATTTCAGCCACAGTGCTTGAAATAAGGGGATTGATTTTTGATTTGATTGAATCTGAAAATTCGGAATATTTAAATTCAACAGGTTCACCCAAAGGATCTTTAATAAAAATCTTTCTTGCTATGGGAACAAACCTGCCCTTGGTAAAATAATCATTAGTATTCCATAAACTTTTATCTGAAACTTCCCAGATTCCTTCCTGATTTTTTTCAATCTCCTTTGCCTCAATCCAGCCGGACCAATTGCCTGTGTTATAAAAAGACTGGTAAACTTTTGTTCCTGACTTGAGTTTATGGGAACTTAAAGACACTGCAGAACCTGTGTTATATCTTATTTCCACATCTTTTATTATTGAAGTCAGAGCCTCAAATAGTTTTTGGGGGTCAGAAGCATTATAAAAAGCTCCCCGGCTGTTTATTGAAGCATGAAAAAGATCATCTATTTTTTCATTTGTCCATAAATTTTTATCACCACCAGGCCAGACCGGTGCTCCTGTTATTTTATCAGCAAGATTGCATTGATCATAATCTAAGGGATTTATATTTCCTGAGGCTCCGAATGCAACAGAATAGGTAACAAGATGCTGTTCTCTATTTGAATCGCAATTATTTGTAGGAACCTTTCCTTCTTTATCTGGATCAAGATCCCCATAATATTTGGCTGCAACATCTGCAAGGGTATCTGAAACTCCGTCATTATCATAATCTCCAATGGAAAAATTCTTTCCATTCCAGTATCCATCTGTCATTAAAACAGCAAAGGCCTGGAGACATTCACCACCTTCACTTGAAAAAGGTGATTTATTGCCAAGTCCTGATTTTGCTGGAGGTGATTCTTCAGTGCTAAAATATTGGCCAACATCCTTTAAAGCCCTTCTTAGAGGAGTACCTCCAACTGCTTCAAACTTATAAATCATATCTAAAAGTTCATTGGTATTATCTATATTGGAAGAACTGTTTTTTGAAACAGCTTTGACTGCATCGGCACTCGTATACTGATATTTATTTCCAGTTCCCCTTTGAAGTTCAACTAAAACTTTTTCACCTTCAGAAAGCTCAATATCACAAAAATAATTCCAGATATCAGGAAGCATTTCATCTTTAAATTGATTTTTTGTTCCTCCGTTCTGGTTAATAGTCATCTCTTTTACCAAAATTTTATTATCAATATTGCCATTCTTGTATTTATAAACACGATATTTTGTTTTGGGATCCATTTCTGAGGAATATATTCCTCCAAAAAATCCTCCAAAAAACCCTTTATGTTTTGACCACCTTATATAAACCTTAAATTCCCCGGATTCTTCAAGATCATTTATCTTCCAAAAAGCTTTATAGTCTGAATGTTTATCAACTGCGTTGGTTTGTCTTGAGCTTCCATTATAACTGATTGATGAAAAAGAATCCTTCCATGAACTTAAGCCGCCTCTTTCTTCATAATATTTCCCTTGGTCAATATCACCATTATCAGCAATATAGGTTGAAGGCAGATAAGTTTTTACTCCAAGACCTGGCTGGCTAAGAGATTTGTTGATTGTATAAAGACCAACAACAGCATCTGATAAATCATAAACAGATCTTGCCATGGCAGACTTTGCCGCTAAAAGTCTGGTTCTATAAAACTCAAACCAATTTGCAAAATTTTGCAAATCTTCTTTAGCAGTCAAATAAACAAGGCTTCCATTTTCCTTGGAATACTTAAATCTTTTTGCATGATGAGGTAAATCCGGTACAGGAACAAGTTCTCCACTTCCCAAACCCATTCCATCATCAAGATAAAAATCTTTTGTAAATTTTCCTTTACTCTCAATAACCTGAAAATACTCTCTTCTTACCTTACCCTGCCCTTTTTTACCTCCTGGATCTATCCACTCAATATCTTCTCCAGATTCATCAAGAACAAAGTTCACCAGGTACAAAGATTCTCCCTGATCATAAATATTATTTTCATTTATATCGTCCCAGGTAAAATAATTTGCATTATTTATTTTAGCTACAAAATCATTTGTTCCTGTAAATCCGGTTGTTCCCCCATATTGATAAACTGCGTCAATTCTATCAGCCTTGACAAAAGAATCTGGATCTGAATTTTTTGGTTTTCTTAGAATTACTTTTATATCAGGTCCGTTGCTGTTTATTTGGTCTTTTGTAATTGCAAAATCACCCAGGTTGCCGTTTTTATTTCCAAGCCCGCCGTCTATACCCAATCTTCCTCCGGCATTTCCATTTTGATTTTTAAGTATTACCCCATTGCTTATATTGTCACCGGTTTTGTATACCAAAATCTCAAATTCAACTTCACCTGATGAATCCCCAGCTAAAAAAGGCCAGTATCCAGTAAAAGAATATGTCCCATCTGAAGGCAACTCCAAATAAATTTCCATATAAGCACCTGGATCTGAAGTTATGCTGAACTTTGACTTATAGGCCGAAAAATATTCTTTTTCACTCCAGCTGCCTTTTTTAACCACCCCATCATCCCCATCATCTCCAACTATATTGAACTTTCCATTTGTAAGGTCAAAATAACTTCCGAAAAGATCAATGGAGCTTGAGTGATTGAAAATATCTGAAAAACTTTCAGAATCATCATTAAACCTGATAATTTTTGGGTATCTTAGATCAGCAGAGTGGGAAGAATAGTTCTTGGTTCCAGGCCAGGGAATATAGTCAGATTTTGGATTATAATAAATTTTATTAAAAGCAAAAAACCTTGGTTTTATATATCTTTTTGAAAGTCCTTTTAATTTAGAATTACCCTTTTCAAAAATATAATAATATTCCTGAAAACCTGATTCAGGTTTAAAAATTCCTTCAGCTTCTCCTTTCATCATTGTTTCCCAATTCATACTTCCAGAATTATCAATTATAAACATAAGATGGGCCGGAGGTTTTTTTATTGACGAAATCATGGGGAAATCTGAGATTTCTACAGAGATTGAGTTTTGCGAATAAAAAACAAGAAAAAAAATTCCAATTAAAAAAATTTTATTTTTCACAACAAATCTCCTTTTAAAATTTTCTTCTCACACCAATCTCCATCATTTTAACCGAATCAATACTCAATTGTTTTTTATCCTTAAAAACTTCGTATCTTCCTACAATCGTATAATCATGCACACAGTCTTTAGAGCCAATATCCTGGGAACCTGATTCTGAAAGTCCATTATAAAAGGCAATTATCTTTCCGTTTATTTTAGGAGAAAAATCTGTATTTTTATAATCAATGGAAATATTTGAAGAAGGCGAGAAAAACTTTTTTAGATATGAGTCCATGAAATACTTGGGCTTTTTATCTTTAAGTCCAAGCTTTCCAACGACTTTAGAATCATTTTGATAAACCCAGTCAACAACGCAATCCCTAAGTCTGTCTTTTTCTTCTGACTCAATTAAGGAGACACCCTGGATGGCAAGACTTTCACACAAATAAATCTCAGACGAGTGCTTTTTCCTAAAAGAAGAAATTTTGAGATTAAAAAACGAGTCGCTTATTGCAGCAAAACCTATGATAGTAATGAGAACAAGCATCATAAGAACAATAAGCATTGCTGAACCCTTTTGATTTTTTAAACAGCTCATCTCTTTACCTGTTAAATTTAATATTCCTTTTTATAAAACCTATGAACTAATTCATGCTTTTTAGAGTCCTTTGTCCACTTCACAACAATATCTATTTGTTTTATTCCCGGCTCAGGACTATCCCCGGTTACTTTCCAGGATGCCATAAATTGGGGATTTGAAAAATCAGGAATTTCTTTTGGCTGAGAAACAAGATTTTCATAATTTTGAGCAATAATTTTTTCTATTCTGTTATTCATTGAGTTGATTGCCAAATCATAATAATAGGAATTGGAATTTGCTTTAACAGCACTGATTTGAAGAGTGATAACAGCAATAATCCCTATTGAAAAAATAATTAAGGCCACCATTACTTCAATAAGGGTAAATCCTTTTTCTTTTACAATTTCCTTCATCCTAAATCCCCAGGTTTCTGCATTGAACAAAAAACCGAAATGATTCAGTTTTTTGTTTTTTACCCCAATAATTTATTTCTGATTTAATTGAAACTTCAATTGAAGATATTTTTGAAAACAAATTTTTATCTTGATTATCAAGCCCTTGCTGTGAAATTAAATTCCCATCCCGGTTATAATACAAAAATTCCAGTTCAGAGATTCCAAAGGCAAGTTCATCCGGAGTTCTATATTTGTAAGATGCTGAGGAACATAGGCTGGAAAGACTTGGCATTTCCCAGTCAAACCCGGTTTCTGTATTGGCAACATACCTCAAAATTTTATCACCGCACTTATAAAGGGCAATTCTTTTAAGGTCTCCTGAGGTTTTAAATTCATCATTTACCCTTACAAAAGAAAAATAATCTTTTTCTGCTACTTCTATTTCAACACCAGAAGCATCTATGGGATTAAAACCTGATGTTTTTAAATCATTGGAAATAAAATGGGATAAAATTCTTAATTGACTCATCATTTCAGAGAATTTTTTTTGATTCACATATGCAGTTAATTCATTTTTAAAAGTTGAGGAGATAACTGCAGATACTATTGAAAAGACAAGGATTGCCATGAGAAGTTCTATGAGAGTAAATCCTTTGTTTTTCATTATAACTCCAATCATCCTTCAGTTGTTATCCGAATTTTTCCTGAAGGGGTTTGCAATACAACTTTTCTAGTCTTTCCAGAAGGCATTTCAATACAAAGAGTTCCCCCTTTTACAAACCCTGATTTATGTAAATAAAGGGGTTTTGAATTGCCGTCTATTGTGGTTTCAAGTTTATTTATTTTCACACCCTTAAAAAAGTGCCTGTAAATAACTTCATCTGCTTCTGAAACAAGGTTGTTCCCATCATTATCAATATAGATACAAAAACCAGGAGCTTGAATATCATCATCCATATAAAGAGAAATTTTGACTGTGCAACCCTTGCTCACTGCCAGATATTTAGCTTTTTCAATTCCTGAAGAAAACTCAACCACAGCAGATTCTGCCCTGTACCAAGACACAAGATAACTAAACCCTGGCACTGCAATTCCAAGAAGTATGGTGATTATTAACAAAGAAACAACAAGTTCAATCAAAGAGAACCCTTTGGGTTCTTCAAATGAAATAACCATTTAAATTTCCTGATTAATTATTTTATTTCCATAAATGTATTCTAAAACAGTTAAAACAAAATAAATCTTTTTTCAACACCTTTTTAAACAGCCAAAAACTTTATTAATCAAAATATTTATCTTTGAATTAACCTTCAAACATATTAGCTGATTTAAACAAAAGATTTTATATTGACATTTCAGCCGGTGAAGTTTATACAAGATTGTTGAAATGATTTATGGAGAGATGGCCGAGCTGGCTGAAGGTGCGCGCCTGGAAAGCGTGTGTACTCTAACGGGTACCGAGGGTTCGAATCCCTCTCTCTCCGCCACCTTGTTAGCAAATCAAAGCTGATTTAAAAAGTCAGCTTTTTTTATTATGGGATTAAAAACAAACCTATGGCATATCTTGTACTTGCCCGCAAATACCGTCCCGTTGATTTTGATTCTGTTGTATACCAGGAGCATGTCACAACTACGCTTAAAAATGCAATCAGCCTTGAAAGAGTAGCCCATGCCCATATATTCACAGGTCCAAGAGGCACAGGGAAAACCTCCATAGCAAGAATACTTGCCAAATGTATGAACTGTGAAAACGGACCAACTTCAAATCCATGTGGAAATTGCAGATCATGCCTTGAAATAATTAAAGGAAGAACTTCTGACATAATTGAAATAGACGGAGCATCAAACAACAATGTTGAGCAAATAAGAGAAATAAGAGATAATCTCCAATATAAACCGTCTTATTCCAAATACAAAATTTATATAATAGATGAAGTTCATATGCTTTCAATCGCAGCTTTTAATGCACTTTTAAAATCACTTGAAGAACCACCTCCCCATATAATGTTCTTTTTTGCCACCACAGAGCCTCACAAAGTTCCTGTAACCATAATGTCAAGGTGCCAACGTCATGACCTTAAAAGAGTGCCTCTTAACTTTCTTGTAAATCATTTAATAAATATCTGTGAGCTTGAAAGCATAAAAACCTCAAATGAGGCAATCGCTGAAATAGCATCAGCAGGAGAAGGTTCTGTAAGGGACTCCATAAGTCTTCTTGATCAACTGATCTCTTCATCTTCAACCAATGAAGTTTCAACAGAGCAAATAAGAAGAATTCTTGGAACCCCTTCTTTTTCAATTGCAAAAAATACAATTGAAGCTTTATTTTTAAGAAACAGAGAATTGATAGCAGCAACAATAAATGACCTCTATTTTTCCGGGGTTGACCTTAAAATTTTCTACCAAAAAACAATTGAATATTTAAGGCATATAATACTTATAAATTTAAGCCCCAAATCAGCGGATCTGAGTGATCTTCCTGATAATTACAAGGCTGAACTTGCAAATATAAGCTCAGGCTTTGAAATTTCATATTTTATAAGACTTTTAGATCTTCTCCTTAAAGAAGAAATAAGAGTCCGTCAGACTGAAAACATTAGAATCCTTCTTGAAATAATATTTTTCAAACTTTGTGAAATTCCAGAATCAAAAGAAATTGAATCCCTTATTTCAACACTGGAAAATCTTAAAAACAAAGAACCCAAAGAAAAATTTCAGGTTTTGGAAAAAAAGCCTGAAACCCCGATAAGGCAGAGCCATAAAATAAAAACAATAAATGAAAAAACTGAAGAACCAGGGTTTGTTTCTGAAAAAAAACCTATGCCAGAAACAAAGCCAATAAATACTCTTTCTGACAAAGAAAAATGGGTGCTTTGCATAAAACAACTTAAAAAGGAAAACCCATCCGGAGGAACACTTTTTGAGAACAGTTCAGATTTTGTTTCTAAAAAAGAAAATACTCTGGAAATAAGAGCAAAAGGGACAAATTATCATATTCAAAGAATTCAGAAGGAAAAAGATCTGGTTGAAAAAATATCCAGCAAAATTTTTGATGAAAATATAAGTTTAAAAATAATTGAAGATCATATTAAAAACAATCCTGAATCCAAAAAAAACTACGAAGATGAAAAAGTTTTATCATTTGCAAAAACCGATTTGCTTGTAAAAGAAATAGAAGATAAGCTTAATGGTAAAATTATCAGTGAAAAAATTGCCGATAAACACAAAAACAATATTTTTATGGAGGATAATTAATGAAACGAATGGGCGGTAATATGGGCCAAATGATGAAGCAGGCTCAAAAACTTCAGGCTAAAATGGCTAAAATGCAAGAAGAAGTTGCCAGCAAAACTGTTGAGGCAAGTTCTGGAGGCGGGATGGTTAAAGTTGTTGTCAATGGAAAGCAAAACATTGTTTCCATAAAAATAGAAAAAGAAGCTGTGGATCCTGAGGATGTTGAAATGCTCGAAGATCTTGTTATTGCTGCTGTAAATGACGGGCTTAACAAATCCCAGGAAATGGTTTCAAAGGCAATGGGAGAAGTAACCGGGGGAATGAATATTCCAGGCCTTATGTAAAACTTATTAAACATAAATCAAGCGCTAAATTATTCAAATAAAGACTCTTTGAAAAAAATGAAACTAAAAATCTTTATTTTGTTTATCGTTTTAATTAACATAAAAAATACTTAGCCAAAAACTAAGTAAAAGCAATTGTTTGCTTTTGGAGACTTGATGTACGGTTATCCTGAATCTGTTGCAAAGCTTATTAAAGAATTTAGAAAACTTCCCGGCATAGGAGAAAAAACAGCTGAAAGACTTGTTCTTCACCTGCTTAAAACTCCGGAAAATGAAGCTGTTAAGCTTGCAGCTGCCATAGCAGGGCTAAAAAAAAATACAAAAATGTGTAAAAAGTGCTTTGCTCTTACAGATCAGGATATATGCAAAATTTGTTCCAGTGAAAAAAGAGATAAAAAAACTATTTGTGTTGTTGAAAGACCGGCTGACATGGCGTCCATAGAAAAAAGCAGCTCATATAGCGGATTATACCATATCTTACAGGGTGCCCTTTCTCCCATGGACGGAATTGGTCCAGACGAAATAAGACTCAAAGAGCTTTTCAAAAGGGTACCTGAAGAAAAAATAAATGAGGTAATAATAGCTACGGGTACAAGCGTTGAAGGAGAGGCAACTGCCTCTTTTATAGCAGAAAATTTAAAAAAAATATTTAGCCATCTAAAAATTTCCAGAATAGCCTCTGGAATTCCCATGGGTGGAGATTTAAAATATTTTGATCAAGTTACTTTAAAAAGAGCAATGGAAAAAAGATATGATTTCAAATAAAAAAATGTCTAATTTTTTTGAATGTTCCCAATGTGGCGACTGCTGCTCAGGTCAAGGCGGAACCTATGTTGATAAAAAAAAAATAGAAGAAATTGCAAGTTTTTTGAATATAACCATAGAAAAACTTAAAAAAGAATATCTCTGCCTTTCTTCAACCGGAAGGTATATGATAGCCTGTGGCAAAGATGGGAAATGCATCTTTTTTAATAAAAACTGCTCAATCCACCCTGTAAAACCCAGAATGTGCAGAGAGTGGCCTTTTATTCCTGCTGTAATCAAAGTCCCGGAAAACTGGGAACAAATGGCTGAAGCATGCCCCGGTATAAAAAAACAAAGCAGCAGAGCCGAGCTAAATAGTTTTATACTTGAATCTCTTAAAACAACCAGAACCAAAGAAGAACTAGGCAAACTTGAAAAATTTGCAAAATAAAAGGTTTTACTAATGATAGGTATTTTTGATTCAGGGATCGGAGGGCTGACAACTGTAAAAGCTATAACAGACAGGCTTCCCAATTCAGACATTCTTTATTTCGGCGATACAGCAAGAACCCCCTACGGCTCTAAAAGTCCAGAGACAATAAAAAGTTATTCAGCAGAAAATGCAGATTTTTTAATTGAAAAAGGGGCTAAAATTATCATTATAGCCTGTAATACAGCTTCAAGTGCTGCAACAGAGCTTTTAAGAAAAAGATATGAGGTACCTGTTTTTGAAGTGATTACCCCTGCTGTTGAGTTGGCAGTAAAAACAACTGTAAATCAAAAAATAGGGATAATAGGAACCAGAGCTACTATCTCAAGTGCTGTTTATGAAAAAAAAATAAATAAAATCAACTCCAAGATAAAAGTTTTTTCAAATTCATCTCCCTTACTTGTTCCGCTTATTGAAGAAGGATTGCTTAACACCCCGGAAACAAAAAGAATTTTAAAAAAATACCTCATGCCTTTAAAAAGAAGACAGGTTGACACCCTTATTCTTGGCTGTACACACTATCCAATTTTAAAAAAACTTATTTCAGTCAAGGCAGGTAAAAGAGTGAAAACAATTGACTCTTCAACTGCAATTGCACAACAGGTTGAAGACTTTGTTAATTCCCATGAAAACACAAATCTTCTCATAGGGACAAGTGGAAAAAGAGAGTTTTACGTTTCAGATATTACTCCCCAATTTGGGAATCTGGCAAAAAGAATTCTTAAATCCCCTGTAAACCTTATTCACAAGATGCTTTAGCTCTAAATTTCTGAAGTCTGGACCATAAGTTCCCTTCTGTATTGATCAAGAAGAGTTGCCTTGGATATTACTCCCAAAAACTTTTTCCCCTCAAGAACAGGAATACTAAACAATTCAAAATCATCCATTATTCTAAGGGCATCTCTTAACTCAACATCACGAGAAATTACCGGTGTTTCAGTATTCATTATCTGATAAACAAAAACTGTTTCATACATAAGGGAATCAAGGAGATAGGGCCTTATATCATCAAGGTGAACAACTCCTAGAAAATCATTGGTTTTTCTATCAAGAACAGGAAAGAAATTTCTTCTGGAAACCTTAAGCAGATAAATAACTTCCTTTAGTCTCATATCGTTATAGAGTTCAAGGCAGTCTTTTTCTAAAATTTCCTCCACTTTAAGATCTGAAAGAACTTTTGCATCTGTTCCAGACCTCAAAAGAGTGCCTTTTTCAACAAGCTCTTTTAAGTAAATAGACGCAGGCTCAAGATATCTGCATATCACTGAAGACAAGGACGAAACTATAATAAGAGGGACAATAACTTCATAGCCCCCTGTGATTTCAACTATAAGAAAAACACCTGTTAGAGGAGCTTGTAAAACCCCAGCCATCACACCCGACATTCCAAGTAAAGCAAACAATCCTTCACTTACCAGATTAGTTTCAGGAAAAATCATTGTAAAACATCGGTAAAAGACAACTCCGGTCAAACTTCCTATCACAAGAGAAGGGGCAAAGACTCCGCCTGAGCCCCCCCAGCCAAGAGTAATTGATGTGGCAATTACTTTGGCAAGGAGGACAAGACCTACTATTCCAAGCCCTGTGCTATATGTCCCTGAAATAAGATCTCTTATGGAATGATACCCTTGTCCCATTACATCTGGAATAAAATAACCTATTATTCCCACAACACAGCCCCCAATACCTGCTTTGACAAAAAAAGGAAGACTTAATTTTTTTTCAAAAAAACTGGCCAGCTTATTGCTTTTTTCCATTGCTCTTGTAAAAAACACTGAAACAATAGCAGTTATAACAGCAAGAAAAACAGCAGCAAAAAGCTCGTTAAGTCCTATATCAAATCCACTATTACTAAAGGGGATTTGATTTCCTCTTAAAAATCTACTCAATTCTGTTCCTGTAACTGAAGCTATTGCAACAGGTACAAGATAAATGGTGTTCCATTGAGCTAAAATGACCTCAAGAGTAAAAATTATCCCAGCCACAGGAGCATTAAATATTGCTGAAATTCCTGCTGCAGTACCGCAACCTAAAAGAGTTATCCTCTGCCTTTCATTAAGTGAAAAAAGGGTGGCGATGTTTGAGCCAATTGAGGCACCACTATATAAAATAGGAGCTTCAGGACCTGCTGAGCCCCCGCTTCCTATGGTGAGAATACTGGATATAAGCCTTGAAAAAATAGCTCTTACCTTTAAAAGACCGCCTTTTTTTGAAACAGAATAAATAACATCTGGAACCCCATGCCCTTTATCGTCTTTTATAATTTTTTTTAAAAAAACAGAAGATAGAATCGCTCCAACCCCAGGCACAAAAAAAGCCCACCAATATTGGCGGAGAAAATGAAGATGGTCATAACAAAATTCAAGGGAATAATTAAGAAAAACAGCAGCAAGACCTCCCAACAATCCCACAATAACTGCCATTATAAGCAAAAGAAAATTTTCATCAAACCTGAAAATAATTGATTGTGCATGCTTTTTTAAAAACAACCTTCTCAAAGCAATTCTCTCCTATTGGCCCAAAAGCTGATTTTCAAAAACTTCTATTTTGCTAATTACTTCATCCATGGAAGGCTTCTTCTCTAAAAAACTGATAAAACTTTCATGCCTCAGGCAAAATGAAAGATTTGAGAGAAGTTTTAAATGCTCTTTAACATTTCTTGATATGATAAAAAAAAGTACAAAAACATCTTTGTTATCAATAGACCCAAATTCAATTGGTTTTTCAGGAAATACAACAACAATAAGGGGAAAAGAAAAAAGCTTGGCCATGGGCTCTCTTGGATGGGGGATAGCAACGCCCCTGCCTATTCCTGTTGAGGAAAGTTCTTCTCTTTCAATAAGACGCTTTAAAAACTCCTTTTCATTTTCACTGTCTTCAATTCCAAGCTGTTTTATCACAGACAAAAAAAGTTCCTTTTTAGTCTGTCCCTGGACTTCATACAAAAATTCCCCTTTTATCAGAGCATCCGATAAAATTTGATTATTTGTTTCAACACTTTTTTCATCAAAATTTTTTTTGTCTGAAATGGAAAGATTGTTGCGTTTTGCCCAATCATACAATTTTTCTTTTTTAAATATACAGGTGTCTCCTGCTCTGTTAATAGGAATACGGCCCTGTCTGATCCACCTTTTAAGAGTCTTTACCGGAAGATTTAAAAGCGATGCAGCATCGTTAATATGAAGCTTCATTGTTTTTGTTTCTTTCTATTTACAAACTTGCCTTGGTTAAAAGTCCAGAAAAGTTTCCTATTATAATCTTTTTTTATGGAAAAATATGAAACCCTTGAATCAACCACTAATAAACTGCCCAGCATATTAAAATCAGCTTAATAATGCTATAGTTTAGTGCTATTAAAATCAAGGGATATATTGATACCGACTTTTACAAAATCTTTTGAATTATACCTGACCAGACCTTGGCTTAATCCAGGCTGAAACAAAAAAACTGGCTAATCAAATAAAAAAATTGCCCTTTGTAAAAATCAGTAAAAAAATCAATAAAAGACCTGGTTTTCAAATATTTATCTGTACAATGTATTTTCTATGGCCTGCCTTCTATACACTATTTCAACCCTTCTGTTTTTTGCTCTACCGTCTTCAGTATCATTGGTATCTACAGGGCAAAAACTTGAATAACCAGCTGCTGAAAGGGAATAAGGATTAAGGTCCTTACCAATAAAATATCGTACAACCTCTGTTGCTCTTCTTGAAGAAAGCTCCCAGTTTGAAGGGAACTCATTTGTGTCTATGGGGATATTATCTGTATGCCCCGCAATTTCAATTGGATATTGAAACTGTTTAAGCACCCCGGCAATTTTTTGAAGAATGTCAAGGCCGTCTTCTGTTATTTGAGCCTGCCCTGTTTTGAAAAGGACAAGATCTGAAATCGTTATCACTGCACCTTCTTCTGTTTCCTTTACATCCACCATTCCAGCAAGCTTATTGAACATAATAAGTTCTTTTACATCAGTTACAATATCTTGAATTTCCTTTTGAATCATTGCCCCCATTTCGTCTACAGCCTGCTTTTCAGGTTTTGAGTCATCAGGTTTGGCACTTTGCATCACAAGACCTTCTCTAGTCCCTGCTTCGGGAATGGTCTGAACTCCAAGAGCACTTCTTAAAGACTGAACAAGCTCTTTAAAAGTTTCTTCCTGAATTGTGCTCATTGCAAAAAGAAGGACAAAAAAACACATTAAAAGGGTTACAAGGTCAGCAAAAGTAGCCATCCATGCAGGAGAACCTCCAGAACCTTCATCCTCTTCTATACTTCCCTCTGAAAGCCCGAAACTTTTTTCTTCTTCACTGGATTCTTTTTCAGCCATTATTTAACCTGCCTGTGCAGCAGAATCAGCACTGTTCTTTTTATTCATAAGATATACTTTGAGTTTTTCTTCCATCAACCTGGGATGTTCACCTTCACGAATTGAAATAACTCCTTCAAACAAAAGGTTCATATTGGTAATTTCCTGAGTATTTCTCTGTCTTAGCTTATCTGCCATAGGTAAAAACAAAAGATTTGCCAAAATGGAGCCATAAAATGTAGTTATCATGGCGACAGCCATTTTAGGACCTATTGAGGAAGGGTCATCAAGACTGGCGAGCATCTGAATAAGGCCTATTAAAGTTCCCACCATACCAAAAGCTGGGGCATAGGCACCAAGAGAAGAAAAAATACTGATTCCAATTTTATTTTCCTGTTGAACCATTGCCATTTTTTTCTGCATAACCTGGGCAATATCCCCTGTTTTAACTCCATCAACAGTCATTTGAAGTGCACTTGCAAAATAAGGATCTTCAATTGAATTAATATCGCCTTCAATCGACAAAAGGCCTCCTTTTCTTGCTTTGTTGGAAATTTCTATAAGCCTGTCAATTAAATTTTGGGGATCTTCAATCTTGAACTTAAAAACCCTTGATGTTGCCTTAATAAGCTTCATAAAGTCAGGCAAAGGGTATCCAACAAGTGCAGCAGAAATAGTTCCTCCAAAAACAATCATTATGGAAGGAATATTAATGAAAAGCCCAATACCGCTTCCAAGCATTATTGTTCCGATAATAGCCGAAAAACCTGCCACAATTCCGATTATGGAGGTAATATCCATAAAACACTCCTGGAAATTTATTTATTATTAATTAATGTACAAGAACTCACCTTTATTCCATTTATTCAGTTAAAATATAAACCTCAACTGAACAAAACATATAAACCCCTATCAATTGTTGAGTATTAATATAGTATCAGCAACAGATTCACTTAAATCAAAAGAAATAATTTTATCTATAATTTTTCTATCAAGCTTTGTACCTGAAGGAAGGAGCATGGCTCCTCTTTTAGAAAAAACAGCTGATTTCAAAACCATTCCAGGCTCTAACTTATCAACATTAACAGCTTTAACCTTAATTGCTGAAAACAAATCTTTTTTTTGAAGCAACTTGAAAACAATTGACACACAATAGGGATCAAGAGCTTTACCTGAAAAAAAATTAAGTTTTTCAATTATTTGATTTATTGTAAAATTTTTATAATAAAAATTGTAATAAAAAGCAGCTGTCCTTACAATTCTAATTTCAATACTAACATTTCTTCCTGTTTTGGAGTTTGGCCCGCTTCCATCAAAACATTCGTCAAGCTCCTTAAAATATTTAGCTATTTTTTTTAACTCTGAAAATTTTTCAAGAATAAAAACAACTTTCTCAGGATAAAAAACCAAGCCATCCCCTTTATTTACTGCAAATAAAAGGCCTCCAAGATGAAGTCTTGAAATAACTTCAATTTTATTTATCCGAGAAAGTCCAAGTTTTAACTCCTCGCCTACTAATTTAGCAAAAAAAGCTACTTTTTTGGAATACAAACTATCATTTTTTACAATAAGTGAAGATATCAACTCCAAAGTTTCTAAAGCGGCTAAATTGTCAGACTTAGCTTTTTTCTTAAAACTTTCTGCAAAGGCGGAATATTTTTTTCTTTCTGCAACAAGATTCCCAACCTGATTCATTGCTTCATCAAGCTTCTTATGTGAATCCTTAAGCATAATATATTCTGATTTATCTATTAAAAGGCTGGGCATCTCGATCCAAACAAATTAAAAACAAATGGGTTTGCTAAAGTAAAAACACAAGTTTTCAATAAACAAATTAAATCTTATTCTAAATGAGTTTTTATATAAACAACAAGTATTCAGACAATTTTTGTTTATTTTTTCGCTTCAGTCAACATAATTTTCAAGCCACCAGGAATCGGAATCAGAGTTTAAAAGTGCCTCAGCAACTTTTTTACCCTCATTGGTTTTAAGCCTTTGAAAGACTGCCTCAATCCACTTTGACGAAGCCTTTGCACCTTTATCTTTAAGAGCTTTCAAGTCTGCTAAAAAAGCAATTTGGTCAGCATCGTTTGCCAGCTTTGACTCAAGAGTCTTTCCTGAATTGAACTCTTTTAACAATCTTTTTATATCTTCACCAAAAAAAAGTCCTGAAACCATATCGTCAACAGCTTTATCTTCATTTTTTGTAACATATTTCTTTTGAACATAATTAATATCACCAGTTCTAGCCTCTGGAAGATCATGAAAAAGAGACATGAAAACAATTTTTTTCTCATCTGCTTCAGGGCACATTTTAGCAAGAATGTAAGAAACTATGCAGATAATAAAAGAATGTTCTGCCACAGTTTCCTTCCCATTACCCAAAAACGAGTACCCTGATCTTGGAAGCTTTTTTAAAAGCCTGGCTTCAAAAATTAATCCAGCTATTTTTTCCATATAATTTCAAACCCTTAAATTTATAATTTTTATTCTGACTTTAAATTTAACCTTTAAAAATCTTAAGATTAAATTTTTACTTTGAACTTAATCAAATTCCCTGCTTTCGTCCAATTATTTAAAAAATATATTCTTTAAAAATTTTACGCTTTTTTGCAAACATCCCACACTCCTTAAAAACACTGAATTAAGGTTGACTTTTTTAAGGTAGAATGGTTTAATTTTTTAAACAAAACTTGCCAAAATAAAAAAATACAGGACTTTTTTATGAGCCGCCTAATAGCAAAACAAATTCCTTTTCTTTTCTTTTCAATTTTTTTTCTTTCAGCAGTTGTTTTTATTTCTGCTTCAAGCTTGAATGCCCAAGAAGTTGAGCAAAAAACAACAATAACTTACACTGTACAAAAAGGGGACACCCTTTGGGGACTTTCACAGAAATTTTTCGATTCTGCCTGGTATTGGCCGGGGCTTTGGGCTGAAAACACAGATATAGCAAACCCCCATTGGATATATCCGGGGCAACAAATAACACTCTATAATAAAAATGCCATTGCAGAAATAAAAGAAAAAAAGAAGCAAAAAATTTCACAAATTATTCAGGAAATAAAAAAAGAAGAAAAAAAACCAAACTTTGTCTTTAGAAAAATCAACAAACTTCCCTATATATCCATAAAAGAAATAAAGCCCGATGCTATCATTCAAAGGGGTGTAACACCTGTTGATATGTACTCAACAACTGATGAAATATATATCATTGCAGAAAGCAGCTCAGAAAAATTCCTTATTGGAGAGAAATACGCAATTTACAAAAAACCTATAAAAGTTTTTGATCCGAGTAATAAAAAAATATTCATAGGCTATCAGTATAATCTTGCAGGAACAATTGAAATTCTTAAAAAAGAAGGAAAGCTCCTCCGTGCAGTTATAACCAACTCATACAGACCAATTGCAAACGGCGACCTTATCACAGAGTTTAATAAAATATCCTCTGACATCTTCCTTAAGCCAAGCGTTGCAGGCCTCAAAGGAAAAATCATCAAGGAAAAAGAAGGGGCAATCTACCTAGGTGACCATTTTGTGGGCTTTATAAATGCGGGCACATCTGACGGAGTTGAAAGAGGTCAAATTTATTCAATAGTTGAAGAACAAATTGTAAATATTGATAAAAAAAATAAATTCACAGAGCTTATTCCCATTGGTTCTTTTGTTGTTGTGGACTCAAGAGAAAAGACCTCCTCTGTTTTGATAATTGAATCAGAAAAACAAATTCCTGTTGGCTCCTTATTTACCTCTCCTTCAATGTAGTTATTTATAACCCAAATTATAAAGCTGCTCTTTTATTTTCATGGCAGCTTTTTTTAATTCAAACTGAAGCTTACCAGGTTTAACTGTCCATCCCAAAAACTCCAGGGTAAAGTCTATATGAAAATCAAACCTGCCTAAAAGTCAGTTGCTCTAATTAAAAAAAGACAAGTAAACTTTGTTAATTATTATGGTTAAAAAACCTGGTTATCGCTGTTTAAACTAAGAATTTTTTTAGCTGAGTAACTTTTAAAATAAAATAATGGTCTCAAATCTATAATAGTTATTGCTTTACCTTTGTTTTTATGACTGATAATGAAGGTTGTAATTTTTAAAAATTTATAAAAGTCGGAGTTAAAATGGATTTTAAAAGTATTGAAGATGTTCAAGAAAGACTTGAGTCTTCAAATTATATACCCTCAAGAGAAATTTCAACTGTGATTTTTCTGGCCCAGGCAACTCAAAAACCAGTTTTGGTTGAAGGGCCTGCAGGGGTTGGAAAAACTGAACTTGCAAAAGCAGTATCAAGATGCATGGGAAGAGATCTTATAAGATTGCAGTGTTATGAGGGTTTGGATGAAACAAAAGCTCTTTATGAGTGGGAATACGCAAAGCAGCTTCTTTACACCCAAATGGTAAAAGACAAAATAGATCACCTCATAACCGATGTTTTAACAATAGGTGAAGCCGTAGATAAAATAGCAAGTCAAGAAGATGCTTTTTTCTCTGAAAAATTTATTCAGCCAAGACCCCTTTTAAGGGCGATTACATCTGACAACCCTGTTGTCCTTCTGATTGATGAAGTTGACAAATCAGACCCTGAGTTTGAAGCCTTTCTACTTGAGCTTTTAAGTGATTATCAGATAACCATCCCTGAAATAGGAACAATGAAGGCAAAAACAATACCTTTTGTTTTTTTGACATCAAACAACTATCGTGACATGAGTGATGCTCTGAAAAGAAGATGTGTACATTTGTATATTGACTACCCTGAGCTCCACACAGAACGCGAAATTGTTGAAATGAAAGTGCCAGGAATAAAAAAAGATCTTCTTAATAAGCTTGTTGAAACAATAGGCAACTTAAGAAAAATGGACCTTAAGAAAAAGCCCTGTATTTCAGAAACTCTTGACTGGGCAAAAGCTCTTCTTGCACTTGGCATAGATGAAATTACACCTGAAGTGTTAAGTGATACTCTTAATGTAATTTGTAAATATAAAAGAGATGAAGATCTTGTAAGAAAAAACATTGAAAGTTTAGTAAAATAATGCTTGAAATAATTTTGAAATTCACTGCCTGCTGCAGGGCGGCAAATTTTTATATTTCCACAGCTCAAACCCTTGATTGTGTTGAGCATTTAAAGCTGATTGATCCTACAGACGAACCTAGTTTTAAAACTGTATTAAAAACTAATTTTGTCAAAACACAAAGAGACAGTCCTCGATTTGAAGCTTTATACGATCTTTATTTCCATGAAATGAATATTCAAATAGATTCAGATCAAAATGAAGATACCGAGATTAAAAACAAAGTACTTCAATCTCTTAAGGATTTTGCCCTGGATCAAAAAGATCCTTTATTTGATGTTTTAATGGAGTTTTTATCAGGAGATCCCCAGGACTATCTTGGAGAAATAACAGATATTCACAATAGAATGGAAAAGCATCAGGCAGCCTTGAAATCCAATATGGGACAGCTTGCACTAAGACTTGAAGTAATGCTTAAAATAAACAAGTTAAGAAGCAGGACTTTAGAGCTTGTCAACGGCTTTGGAGAAAACGCTGAGCCTGAATCAAAAGAAAATGTTGAAAAACATTTTGCAAGTCTCCTGGACAAAGCATACGAAATTTTAACAAAGGAACCAAGGCCTGATAATATAGGCCTTAAAGCCGTTAAAAACACAGACAAAAAATACAAAAACATTGGTGAAATCCCTTTTGCAAACCTCAGTCCTCATGAAGTTGAACTCACAAGAGATGTAATCGAAGAACTTGTTAGAAAACTAAAAGATATTGCTTCAAGAAGATTTGTGTCCAGAAAAAAAGGCACGCTTGATATTAAAAAAACCTTAAAGGATGCCAATAAATTCCAGGGAATACCTATTAATATACATTTTAAAGACAAGCCCCTGAGAAAAGGAAAAATTGTTACCCTTTGCGATATTTCAGGCTCAGTATGGTCAGCGGCAAGATTTATGCTAAATATTCTTTTTTCCCTTCAGGACTGTTTCTCAAGAGTAAAAAGCTATGTTTTTGTTGCAGAAGTATGTGATGTTACAGATATTTTTGACAATAATGAAGTCAACGATGCCATAGACAAAATAATGTCTGAAGCTGATATTGAATATGATGTCCCCACCGACTACGGAACAACTTTAGATGATTTTAAAACAAATCATATGCATGAGCTGAACTCTAAAACAACTCTTATTATTATTGGAGATGCCAGGTCCAACTATATGAATCCACACGCCGAAATCCTTGAAGAAATAAGAGCAAAATGCAGAAGGATAATTTGGCTCAACCCGGAACCGCTTAACAGCTGGGACACAGGGGACAGTGAAATGTATACCTACAAGGCACATGTAAACGAAGTAAGACCCTGTCAAAACCTCAATCAACTAGTTGATTTTATAGAAGATTTAATTCTGTAACTTAAAAAAATATCTATTAAAGATAAAAAGCTTAACAATAAAAAAACACTTGATGGTTTACTAAAAGCCAGAATTTTGTTTCAGTAACAGAAAATACTGGCTTAACTAAATAAATTTTAGGAAATTTTTAAGTTTAAGCTAGAATCTTAAGCAAAAACAACCCCAAATTTTTAATTCCCAGCAAATTAAATTGTCTTAACAACAACTACAGCTGTGTTTTCCAATGCCCTTACAAGCTTAATACTCACATCACCCAAAACAAATTCTTCAGCTTTTGACAATTTTTTTCTTCCAATAACAACCATTGTATAATGATTATTTTTAAAATAGTCAATTATTCCGTCTGCAACCGTAGAAAACTTTCCCAGCACCACTTCATTATTAATTGCTGATTCAAAAAAACCAGCATTAATAAGATCTTCTTTTGATTCAATCATCATGGCTTTAATTTTTTCGGGTTCATTTTCCATATATTTTTTACCCATAAGCTCCTCACCACCCGAAGGGATACGTAAGATGTGCAAAAGAGTAATCTCAGACTTATCCGGACAGAGATTTAACCCGATAAGATAGTCTAAAACTGCCTTGGAAGTTTCATAGTTGTTAACCGGTACAAGGATTTTATTTTTCAAAACTTCCTCCTAATTTACAGGGATTCCAAATATCCCTTAAGGGATTCAAGTATTTCATCAACAAATTCGTAATAAATTGGGGCTCCTATGGAAAAGTGAAGCAGGATGTTATTGAGCATTCTTGGAATATAGGGATATAATTTTCTTAAATTTACAAACCTGCTCCTGTCTAAAAGAGAAAAATCACCTCTTTCAACTTTTCCAAAAAAATCTCCATAAGTGTATGTATCGTTTTTTATCATATAAAGATTATGAAACCCTTTGCCTACAGCATAAAGAAGAATATTTCCCATACCGAACAAATCAAGGCCAAATGGATTTTCAGGAGAATCATAATCATAATCAAAATCTATCCAGACATAATTTCCTGTTTTTCTTTCAACTATAATATGATCATTTCTTATGTCACCATGCTTGAATCCATTTATATGAAGAATTTTAATTGCATCAAAGGCTTTTACAAGGTTTTCAAGAATTTGAGGAAGAATTTCATTAAAATATTTTTCATGGGGCATCCTCTGATACTGCTCCATAAAAACAAAAAAATTAGTTCCCCTGACAATATCAAGGACTCTGATATTGTTATTTTTAGTATCCCAGAAAACTTCTCCCTGCATAAAATAAGGATGCCCTTTTATAAGCTCAATAATTTTACCTTCTTTTGCCGGATTTCTGAAACACTTTATTTTTGCTCCTCCCATTGAAGTGATGAAGCTTTCTAAATAAGTAAGTTTTGCCAGTTTCCTTTCACCTGTTTCTGTCTCAATAACTCTTTTTACCCAGAATTTAGGATCTTCAACTCCAAACCTTCTTTCTTTTTCGTTTCCTGTAACCTCAAATTCTCTACCATCCAGGACTAAAACATCACCTGCTTTTATGGCAAAAAAATCACTGGTATCATACACCAGATGAACTTTTGTCATTAAACAACTTCTCCAATCATTCTTAAAGGAAGGTTTCCTGCAGCAGCCTTAACTGTTTCGAAAAAGTTTCTTAAACCTGTGTATTCAATTCTCAATCCAAGATGTCTTGTAAAAACAGTAAATGCATCAAGATCATCATCATGAAGAATCCAAGGTTTATCATGGCACATATAAAGTATCCCAAGTACTGCCGACCCATATTGAATAGGGACAGCAAGCATAGATACAATCCCTTCTTTTTCAGCTGCTTCAGGGTTAATCAGTCTTTTATCAGTTCTTAAATCCTCATAATAAATAACCGCACCATTAAGACAGTCCTGATTTTCTCCCTGAACAATCATTGGCTCATTTTTTAAATAATTACGGCTGAATCCACTACTTGCAACCCTGATCAGCTCTTTTTCGCGATCATCGTAAAGCTTTATTGAACATGCCTTGATCCGAAAAGCACTGCAAACACCTTCTACAAGATGTCTATGAAGAAGACTTAAATCTTCATAGGTTGAGATTGCATAGCTGATTGCCTTGAATTCTAATAACTGAATCCTTGCATCAGGTTTTCCTGACATAAGCTAAACACCCCTTAAGTTTAAATTTTAATAAATATCTTAATTTAAGACTCCTCCTGAAAAAGAGGCCTCTTTAATTTTTAAATTATCATCAACTCTATTTTATGGTATAAAATTGAATACAGCTAATGCATAAAAATACTTTACAACCACAAACACTGTTCGTCAAACAAATTTCTACACTTAGTATTTAAGCTTTTTAAACAATTATTTTAAAGGAGAATCTGATTGAATATTTTATCATTTGCTAAAACAAAACCAGAAATAAAAGAAAATGTATTCATAGCTAAAGGTTCGGTAATTATAGGTAATGCATTGATTGGGAAAAACTCTTCTGTCTGGTTTAACACAGTGATAAGAGCTGATATGGACAAGATCACCATAGGAGAAAATACAAACATTCAAGACAATTCTGTTTTGCATTGTGACCATAAATCTCCTCTCACAATTGGAAACAATGTAACTATAGGACACAATGCTGTGGTCCACGGCTGTACAATTGAGGATGATGTTCTAATTGGAATGGGAGCAATAATAATGAACAATGCTGTTATAAAAAAAGGCTCTATAATTGCTGCAGGGGCAATTGTTCTTGAAAACACAATTATAGAGGAATTTTCACTTGCAGCAGGTGCTCCTGCAAAAATCAAAAAACGCCTTGATGAAAATATTTTAGAGCTTATAAAAAAAACAGCAGAATATTATTCAACTCTAAAGGACAACTACCTTGACTCAGGTAGATAAAACAAAAAACAAATTGTTTTTAATTTTTCTACCTTCTCTTTTTACAGCCCATATATTGTGGACAATTTTTATATTTTTATCAAACAAGGAACTTTTAGAAAAATCAAAGGCCCTAAAAATTGAAAACAACATTTTAATAAGCCCTGCTGGCCTTGCGGCAAAAGGGCTTGAAATGTTTTCCACTGGATTTTTTTCGGCTGTTTTCTTTACATTTACCGCTGGGGTGTTTTTTACCTTTACAGGTGTTTTTTTAGGTTTTTTATATTCCAAATCAAAAAACAAACTAAAAACTTTTCTAATAATATTTTATATTTTCCTCTTAATCCTTATTGGATACTTGCTTGGCGACTATTTTGCCAATATTTTGATTGGAATTTTATCCTTTTTTTTAACCATAAAGCTTAAGCCAAATATATATTTTACCAAAATATATATTTTACCCATAATTGCCCTGGCTATCATTCCTTTTTTATATAATGGAAACAGTTTTTTTTCAGATTTCAGAGATAAAGTCCTTTTAACAAATTCTTTTGGAAAGGCAATAAATAATTTTTACTACAAATTCACCCTTTATCCAGCTGAAATTATTAAATCACCCTTAAAAAAACAGCTTAAAACAGCTCAGCTGATTGGATTTAACCACTCAGAACAAAAACACCTTGAATCAGTCCTTGAAAAATATAATTATTTTCACCTTAAAAATAAAAATGTAAAAAAAGATATTAAAATATTCAAATTTAAAAACAAAGTTAATCTCAAAACTAAAAACCTTGAACTTGACTTTGATTGCAAATCTTTTCTTTCAGACACTGATAAAATTATAATTAAAATCGCAGAAAAACAACAAAGTCCTTTTTTAATTAAAATAACCATTGTTGGATTTGTTATTTTTCTTCCAATTTTACTGATCTTTAGTTTTTCAATCTTTTTAAAAACTTTGTTCAAACTTATATTCAGTAATAAAACCTCTGAAATATCTACTTCAGTTTCATTTATTTTAATACTTTATCTTGTTTTATTTCCTGTCTTTAACTCCTCTTTCAATGAGAAACTGACAATTGAAAAAGAAATTAATTCAACCAACAAATTTAAAAGAATAAATGCACTTAAATATATCTATCAAAACAAGATTAAATTCCCTGTCTCCGACAAAAACCTAAATTCATCCTATGATGCGGAAAGATATTGGGCAGTACTTAATTTTCCTATAAAAACCCCTAAAGACCTTGATAAAATAATAAAAAAAACAAGGGATGATAATATAAATGTAAGATGCAAAGCCTATCAAAGAATAGGGACAATAAGCCCCTTTTATGAAAAACACTACAAAATGGCCTCTGAATTTCTTAACTCTGATTATTATAAAATAAAAGACTGGTATGTCCAATGGTATGCCTACAACTACGGGAAAAAAATTCTTTTAAAATAAATGGTTATGAAATTTCAATAATTTTTGGGCTTTTTTTTTTAATTGAACTTTTTGTACCTCAGGCAGTTAAAAATTTTTCCAATCTGTCAATTACCCTAATTTTAAGAGCTCTTGACTTATTAATCCTTGGATATTTTTTTTATTCAGTAAAAAAAGTAAACTGGTTTTTGAAAAAAAACTACATCCAAGATGGTATAAAAAAAGGAGTTTACCTCTCTTTTTTCTTAGGGATTTTGTTTTTCCTAATATATTTCTTCTTAAATTTTTTTTTTAATTTTAATATTTTTTATTTATTTAATTCCCCTCTTAGTCCTGACTTTAAAAATCTGATTCTTCTTTTAGCTGCAGGAGGACTTATAGGTCCAATTGTAGAAGAACTTTTGTTCAGGGGAATTTTGTACAATTTTTTAAGACAAAATGGAAAAATAATTGTTTCAGTATTTCTAAGCTCTTTAATTTTTTCTTTTTTCCATTTAAACCAGAGCTCAATTCCTATTATCCAGTTTACAGGAGGAGTTGTTTTTGCTTGTTCCTATGAGTATACAAAAAATATTTTTGTTCCATCTACAATTCATATAACAGGCAATTTGTTTATTTTATCAATTCCATATCTTTTAAAAACAGGCTGGTTTTAAACTCAGCTAAGGTTTTATTTCAAATAGAATATTTAACTCAAAGCCCTAGAGACCATTTCATAAACATCTTTTGAAAGATTTTTTTTCTTATAAATTCTTTTAAGATTTTCCTTCATCTTTTCTGAAGTCTTAGGTTCAAAGTTTTTAAAATTACTTAAAAAAGATACCAGCCTTGCTGCAATTTGAGGGTTTATTGATGAAAGTTTTATTATATAATCTGTAACAAACTTGTACCCTTGTCCGTCTTTTCTATGAAATTTTGAAAAATTATTTGAATAAACTCCAACAACAGCTCTTAATCTATTTGGATTTTTTACTGAAAAAAGAGGATGTTTTATAAGCTCAACAACCTTTTCATAGGTGTTTTCACCATAGCTCCCAGCCTGAACAGAAAACCATTTATCAATTACAACAGGATCATTTTTCCACTTCTTATAAAAATCTTTTAAGGCAAGATCTGATTTTTCATTTTCATAGGAAGCAAGAGCTTTTAAACAGGAAATAATATCTGTCATATTATCAGCTTTTTTATACATTTCATAAATAAAATCACTATAATCGAGCTTTGAAAGAAAAATTAAAGCAGAATTTTTAAGCTTTCTTTTAGACATTTCTTCTTTTGAAAAAGAATAGGCTTTTCCCATATTTTCCTTGATAAGATTGAAAAATTCTTTTTCAAATTTTTTTGCAATTTCAGTTAAAAAAAACAAATAAGACTTGGATATCACCCAAGGTTTTATTTTAATACCCCAGCTTAGGAGCTCCTCACAAATATCTGCTTCTAAAGGGAAAGTCAAAATCTCTCCAAGAAGTGATTTGTCAGATACTTTGTCTTTTATTATAGATAAAAGGCCTTCAAAGAATTTTTCATCTAAATCAGGTTTTTCATTTTTATCAAAAGATAAATAAGTTTTTCCCATCAACTTAAAAACTGCTCTTTGTGATGCTTCCCATCGATTAAAAGGGTCTGTATCATAGGACATTAAAAAAAGATCATCCAAAAGGTTATATCCAGCATCAAAACGAACAGGAGCAGAAAAATCTCTTAAAACAGATACCACCGGTTTCTTGCAAATTCCTTCAACCACAAATTCATTGTTTTTTTTAGTTAAAAGAAAAACAGCTTCCTTTTTTGGAAACTTTTCCCCTTTAAGCAAAAATTCAAGCTGATTCCCATTTTCATCAAAAAAAGCTGTTTTAACAGGTATGGGAAAAAGTTTTTTTCCTTTTTGTCCAGGTGTTTCTTTAGTTTCCTGGAAAGCATGAATCTTTAATTTTTTAGAATCTTCAAAATAATTAAAATCAAATTTTACAAAAGGTGTCCCGCTTTGCTCATACCATCTCATAAATTCAAAAAGATCCCTGCCTGAAGATTTTGACATTGTATCAATAAAATCTTCACAGGTTACTGCCTTTAAATCATATTTTTCAAAATAAAGGTTCATCCCCTTTAAAAACTCTTTTCTACCCAGCCAATGATAAATCATCCTTATTATTTCTGCGCCTTTTTCATAGACTGTAGCAGTGTAAAAGTTATTCATTTCCAAATAGGATTCAGGCCTTACAGGATGTGAAAAAGGACCTGAATCTTCAGGGAATTGCCTTGATTTAAGCATTCTTACATCTTTTATTCTTGAACTAGGTCCATGCCCTTGCTCTGAGGAAAAAAGCTGATCCCTGAAAACAGTAAGTCCTTCTTTAAGACATAATTGAAACCAATTTGCCAAAGTAACTCTATTTCCAGTCCAATTATGAAAATATTCATGCGCCACAACAGACTCAATATTATAAAAATCATCGTCAGTTCCTGTAGTCTCATCTGCAAGAACATAATTTGAGTTAAAAATATTAAGTCCTTTGTTTTCCATTGCACCCATATTAAAAGCTCTCACTGCTACAATCATATAAATATCAAGATCATATTCCCTTGAAAAAACATCTTCATCCCATTTCATTGCTTTTTTTAGGGAATCAATTGAATAAAAACACTTGTTTTTATTTTCCGGCTCTGTAAAAAATTTTAATAAAACATTTCTCCCTGAGATAGTCTTGTAATTGTCTTCAACACAATAAAGATCGCCTGCAACTACTGCAAAAAGATAGGATGGCTTTAAAAAAGGATCCTCCCATTTTACAAAATGTCTACCATCGAAAAAAGATCCTTTGCTCACAGGATTTCCATTGGATAATAAAACAGGAAACTTTTTCAAGTCACCTGTAATAGTACAGGTAAACTCAGATAATACATCAGGTCTGTCAGGATGCCAGGTTATTTTTCTAAAACCCTCAGCTTCACACTGACTGCAAAAAAAACCTTCTGATTTATAAATACCCTCAAGGGAGGTGTTTTTTTCAGGATGAATTTCACAAACAGTTTCCACTGTAAAATTCTTTTTTTCAGGATAAACAACAAGTTCTTTTTCTTTAATTTCAAATTCTTTTGCTAAAGGAGGTTTTGAGTCAATAAGAAGACTTATTGTTTCAAGTTCTTCACCTTTTAATACAAGGGGGGGAAGCTCTTTTCCATGGCTTTTTGAAAAAACTTCAAGTCTTGATCTAACAATTGTTTTATCGTTAAAAAAATCTATCCATAAATCAACCCTTGGAATTTCGTATTCAAACGCCTTATAATCCTTTAAATAAATCCTTTTATATTCTGCCAAAACTTTTTCTCCTTTTAGTTTTTATATTTTATAAAAGAATACCTTTTAATAAAAAATCTGCAAAGAGTTTCTAATTGGAAATCATAGTTTAAATCTGATGATTTCACTAACCCTGTTCTACCCTTGATATAACTACTCTTTAATGTTAAAAATAACTCTTTAAAATCTTAGTTTGGGAATTTAAACATGCAAAGCAACAATCTTTCCGATGACAATAGAATAATAGAAATAAGCTTAGCTGGTTCAAAATATAAATTTAAAGCAGAAGACAAGGTGAAAAACCCAAAGCAGGTTGAGGGTATGATTTTAAAAGAAATCAATCGTGCTTTTAATAACATGCCAAAAAGTCACCTCACATCAAATGCCATGCCTGCTCTCATACTTGCAGGCTTAAGTATTTCAAAAAAATATATAGAAGCTAAAATAAAATATGAAAACCTTATTGATTCTGTAACAGAAAAACTTGATTCACTAGAAAGTTTGGCTGATACCACCATAGAAAAAATAGTGTTTAAAGATAAAAAAGAGCCTCTTATAAGACAAAGCCATAGAAAGGACAAAGAAGAACCTATCAGCCAAAAGCAAAATGAAGATTTAAAAAATAACGAAAACAACTCTCTGGTTTTAAAAAATGATTCACCAATAAAAGAAACTTTTCAAAGTACCCATATAAAAGAAAAAGAAATCAGTGAAAAAGAAGGTTGGAAAATAGACAAGAAAGCTCAAAAGCCCAGTGTCTTAAAATCGAAAAACTCGTATACAGCAAGACCAGTTGCTGATTTTTTGATTCCTCCCTCAAGAGAAACTGAAGATATTGATACAAAATTTCTCAAGGATCAGGCAAGAAAGCTAGAAAAAAAACTTGAGGACTTTTCCATTAAAGGGGAAGTAAAAGAAATTGCTCCGGGCCCTGTAATAACAACTTTTGAATACAAACCTGCTCCAGGGATAAAAATAAGCAAAATTGTTAATCTAGAAAATGATATTGCCCTTGCATTAAGTGCTTTAAGTGTAAGAATAGTAGCACCTATCCCCGGAAAAAATGTCATTGGAATTGAAGTTCCAAATAAAAAAAGAGAAATAGTAAGAATAAGAGAAATTATTGAGTCTGAAGTTTTTGAAACAACCAAGGGTGGACTGCCTTTATGCTTAGGAAAGGATATAGATGGAAATCCTTTTGTTTCAGATCTTTCGAAAATGCCCCATTTACTTATAGCCGGAGCTACAGGAACCGGTAAAAGTGTCTGTCTAAACTCAATGATAACAAGCCTTTTGTACAAATGTTCACCTGAGGAAGTTAAGCTTTTAATGATTGATCCAAAAAGAATTGAACTTTCACTCTATAATGACATTCCACATCTTATCACCCCAGTTGTAACTGATATGAAAAAAGCCACAAATGCACTTAACTGGGCAGTAAACGAAATGGAGCAAAGATACGATCTCCTTTCAATGGAAAAAGTAAGAAACATAGCTCAATATAATGCTGTTTCTGAAGAAAAGCTCCCTTATATTGTAATAATAATTGATGAACTTGCAGATCTGATGATGGTGTCTTCAAGAGATGTTGAAACTGCACTTGCAAGACTTGCCCAGATGGCAAGGGCTTCTGGAATTCATCTTATCCTTGCAACACAAAGACCCTCTGTTGATGTACTTACAGGGGTAATAAAAGCAAACTTTCCCACAAGAATATCATTTCAGGTTTCTTCAAAAACAGATTCAAGAACAATCCTTGACACAAACGGAGCTGAAGCCCTTCTTGGAAATGGTGATATGATTTTTCTTCCTCCGGGAACTTCAAGAATCAGAAGGCTCCACGGAGCATATATTTCTGAAAAAGAAGTTACAAATGTTATTGATTTTCTTAAAAGCCAAATGGAACCTGAATATATTGATGATGTGACCGAAAACTTTGAAACTGAAAATGAATCATACCCAGATGATGATTACGACCCCCTTTATGACCGGGCTGTTCAATTTGTTACAAGCACAAGGCAATCTTCAATCTCAGCTGTTCAAAGGCATTTAAGGATTGGCTTTAACAGAGCTGCCAGAATAATTGAATATATGGAAAGAGATAATATTGTAGGCCCTGCCCAGGGATCCAAACCAAGAGAAATACTAGCAGGAAACTTTGACAGCATTTGATAATTATGAAAAAAAATATACTTAAATTAATAAGAAAAAAACTTCCCTTTCACAAAAAAGAACAAATTATTTCTAAAGGAATGAAACCTTACGAAAACAAAAAAAACCTACTAAAAACATCAATTCCTATCATTTCAGACAAAGAATTTAAAGAATTTATTCAAGAATCTGAAAATTTAATTTTAGATAAAAATTCTGAAAAAACTAAGGATTATGGACCAAAAAAAGAAAAACACTTTAGACCTAAAAAAATTCAAAAACAAAAAACTATCCAGACAAATAAAAATCAAATTCCTATTATTGATAACGAAAAAAACCTGGAAGAAGCTTTCAAAAACCCTAAATTTCAACAAACAGGTAAAAAGAAAGTCAAGCCAACTCCTGTAAAGCCTAAGATCAAAAAGAAAAAAACAATTACCTCAAGTTTAAAAAACAAACACGGTATTAAGATTATAAGAAAAGCATCTGACTTAAATGACTTTTTTATTTCAACTAAAGAAAAAAAATTAATAAAACACCCAGCAGACAATGAGAGGGCTTTTTTAAATGCAAAAAAACAAGGAGCACCTCAATCAAAACCTATCTCACTGGAGAAAAGGCTTTCAAGATATCCCCTACCCGAACTGACCCTTGATCTTCATGGGTTTACTTTTATCCAAGCAAAACTCAAGCTTGAAAACTTTATTCTATCCTCATTTAAGGAAGGCTATTTCACATTAAAAATTATAACAGGTAAAGGTAAACATTCTGAATTTGGTGCGGTTATCCCACAATTAACAGAAGATTTGGTAAAAGAAATGATTAATGAAAAAAAAGTGCTGGCTTACAAATGGGAGAATATTTCCATGAAGGCAAGCGGAAGTATGGTTGTTTACCTCAACAGGTTTGATAATTAATTCTTTTCTTCTGGATCAAACATATATCCAACAGACCTTATACTTTTAAAAAAACTTGGCTTTTTTGGGTTTTTTTCAAAATATTTTCTAAATCTTACTATAAAATTATCAATTGTACGGCTTTGTACATCAACCTCATAGCCAAGGGCATTTATAAGTATCTCCTCCCTTGTTACAGGTTTACCTGAGTTATCAATAAGATATTTTAAAATGCTGATTTCCTGTTCAGTAAGTGAAATTTTCTCGTTTTTAGTAACAGCCTGCCTCATTTTAAAATCAATAATGTTTTTTCCAAACTGAAAGTTCTTTTGTTCATTCTTTGTGTTCTCGTATCTAAATAAAAGTCTTTTTACTCTCAATTCAAGTTCTTCAAGGTCAAAAGGCTTTGACATATAATCATCGCAGCCGAAACTTAATCCGATCTTTCTGTCTTCGACTTCTCCCCTTGCAGATAAAATCAGCACAGGCATAATCCTGTTTTTAATCCTAAAAAATTTTAGAATTTCCATTCCATCAATATCTGGAAGCATCAAATCAAGAATAACAAGATCAGGTTTTTCCACTTCAAAAATTTTCAACCCTTGGTAACCTGTATCTGCAATAAAACATTGATAACCTGAAAGCTCAAGATTAAGTTTTATTCCATCTGCAATATGAACCTCATCTTCAATTACCAAGATTTTTTTCATTTTAATTCCTCAACTTAAGAGCCAAAATAATTGTTGTTCCTTTATTCAGCCCTTCACTTTTGGCGGATAAAACTCCTTTATGCCTTTTTGCTATCATTTGCGAAAGATAAAGCCCAAGACCGGTTCCTTGTTTTTTTTCATTTTTATCTACTTGATAAAACTGCCTGAATATTTTTTTACTTTCCCTTTTTTTTAAACCTTTTCCATTGTCGGAAAAAAACACAAACAACTTTTTCTTTTTTAATTTAAAACTTACTTTTAAATTAGGTTTATTATCATTATATTTTATGGCATTATTAAAAATATTGGTTAAAAGCATTTGAAAAAGACCTTTATCTATATCAATATTAATATCTTTTTCTTCAACTTTAAGATCAAGGTTCATTTTTATATTTCTATATGAATTATATGTCTCTTTTATAAAATCACCTAAATTAACTCTATCAAAGCTCAGTTTGTCAATTTTAGTTTCAAGTCTTGCAAGATTTAAAATTCTTTGAATCTGAGAGTAAAGCCTTTTTACATCTTTTTGCATATATTCCAAATATTTAAGTTGAGAGCTTCTATCCAGCTCATGCTTTGAGAATGTATCTATATAAAGAGAAATTGAAGTAACAGGTGTTTTAAGCTCATGGGTAAAACCCCTAAAAAAATTTCTCTGGAGCCTGTAAAGCAAAAACATTTTTTGAAAATAAATATAAATCACAAAAAGTCCAAAAATAATCAAAGCAACCAGAAGCGAAAGAATAAGAATTACACTCCAGGTTTCCGGCCCGAAAATATATTCATTATGAAGATTAAATTTTTCAGAAAGACCGATAATTCCTTGTTTTACTGTTACAAACCAGTAAATATAAAGAAAAAGAGAAATTCCAAGAGCTGCAACTGAAACAAACAAAACAAGAACAGCATTGATAAAACTTTTTTTTATATTCAAATCAGACATGGACGATCTTGTTTTCTTTCTAATCTTTTTTAAACAGATTATAGAAAATAACTGCTAAAAAAAATAGCACTTATTTTTCAGCTAATCAAACTTACTTTATTTTATAAATAATTTATCCAAAAATTTCCAGTCTTAATCATTAACACCCTTGATGCCTGATTTTCCAAAACCTATGGGTCAGCACAAATAAACCTATTATTTCAGCTACTTATACTCCCAAGCTGGAGCTTGGGAAACGAGCCCGCAACGAGTTCGAGTCTAAATCAAAGCCTGGGAACCTGCGAGGTTTATACTTTAGGTGTAAGCACTCAATAAACCCCATCTATTCAAACCCAAAAATTTATGAAATAGAATTTATATCCGGTAATACATTTTTGTTAATGTATTGAGGAAGAAGAGCTTTATAATCTTCTTCATGAAGTGCATCAGGAAGTTTTTCCAGCAGATGGCGAAGATACCAGTAGGGCTCAATATTGTTTGCTTTTGCAGTTTCAATAATGTTGTATAATGCAGCACTTGCAGATGCTCCTTCAGGAGTATAGGAAAAAAGCCAGTTTTTACGGCCCAAAACAAATGGACGGACAGCATTTTCTGCAAGATTATTGTCAGGAGAAGCACAGCTTGTATCTGCATATGCAATAAGGCGGTGCCACTGATTTAAGGTATAATTAACTGCTTTTCCAAGCAGTCCGGTGGGCGGAGTTATTTTGGAAACAGCATCAAGCCATTCTTTAAATTCTGACAGAACAGGTTTTGTTTTTTCCTGTCTTAATTTATAAAGAGCATCACCCGTAATATTTTCCAGCTTTGCTTCTTTTTCAATTTTATAAAGCTTGCGTATGTAATTTATAGCCTGGTCAGCATAGCCTTTTTTTTTAATTCCGCCTTTAGATTTGCCTGCAGCTTTTATTACTTCACAAAATTTACGGCGTGAATGTGCAAAACAGCCTGCATGTATAATATGTTCAAGTTTATCTAAAAAATTATAGCCGGCATATCCATCTGTTTGCACAACGCCTTTATAATTTTTAACAAACTTTGATGCAGCATCGCCTGAACGTGTAGGATGATATTCAAAAATTATACACGTTTTTTCAGGAGGACCTCCTTGAAATACCCACATGTATGATTTTGTCTGACTTGACCTTCCAGGTTCTTTAATAACCTGAACTGTAGTTTCGTCAATATTGATTAAAGGCCCTGATAAAATTTCTTTTCTCATTATCTCCAGCAAGAGATCAAAACTGTCTGCAATTTTTTGGGCCCAATTGCACATGGTTGCTCTGGGGATTTTTACTCCAATCCTTGAAAACTGTTTTTCCTGTCGATAAAAAGGAAGAGCATCTACAAACTTTGCTATAAGAACATGTGCAATAAGTCCTGGAGTTCCAATACATTTTTGAATAATCTGCTCAGGCATTTGTGCTGTAATAACTGTGGGGCCATTACTTTCAACACCTTCACAGGCTTTGCATGCATATTTTAAACGGACATTTTTTATGACTCTTATTTTTGCAGGAATAATATCCAGCTGTTCAGACTCTTCGCGACCAATACAGCTTTTCATACATCCGCATTCACATTTTTTATCTTTTTCGTCTATATCGTGGATTACTTCCACTCTTGGTAAATTATCAGGTATGGGTTTACGACCACGTTTTTTTCTTGTGTGCGGTTTTATTTCTATTTCTTCATCATCTGATAATATATTTTCAGGCAGAACTTTTATGGAATCAAAAAAAGTGAGCTGCCTGTCGTTTTCAACAGGCTTTTTTTCACTTTTTTTACCAAAAAGAGCTGCTTTAAGAAGTTTTATCTGTTCCTTCAAAAGATCAATTTCTGAAAGATATTTCTCTTCTTTAAGCAAAAAAGATTTTATCAATTCTTCTGTTCTATCAGCGGTTTCTATATGTTTTTTATCTGTAGCAGTCATAAAAAAAATATATCATAACCAGTCGAAATTACAACTGTTTTGTTTAAAAAACAGCCTTATATTTTAATTTTTTATGGGCATCTGTCTGATGAATATTTAAACCTTGAATAAGCCAGATAAGTTCTTTTTTTCCTACTGAAATTACTTCTTCTTTTGAAGACGGCCATTTAAAAAAATCTTTTTCAAGTCTTTTATGCCAAAGACAAAAACCGTTTGTATCCCAGTATAAAATTTTAACTATATTTCTCTTTTTATTGGAAAACACAAACATATGCCCTGAAAACGGGTCAAGATTAAAATACTCTGACACCAGAAGACTTAAGCCATTTATTGATTTTCTCATATCTGTTGCCCCAAGAACCAGGTACACTCTTAAAACTGCTGCAAGTTCAAGCATTATACCTCCTTTAAAACCAAAAGAATTTGTTTTAAAGTATCGCTGGAAAAATCATCAGGAATATTCAGGTGAAAACCTGATTTTGAATGCAAAGTTATGATTGAGTTTTTATTAATATTAAAAACCTTATTTATTGAAGCCTGGCTTATTTCTACAACAGAGAGCGGAAGATTTTCTTTTTTAAATTTTAATTTCCAGTAAGTAAATCTGGTATTTTTAAGATTGTTTATTCTGCAATACTCTGCCTGAGTCAGACCGGATATCTCCCATTTTGATATATGGGTCTTCCAAAAGTTTTTTAAATCTGCATTTGAGCGATTTGATTTTGGTTTCATTGTTACAAGCCTTTATTTTTGTGGTTGTTATGGCTTGTATTATAAATGGTCTTTTTATAGTTTTGAAGATGGGGTTTATTGAGCGGTTACTTTTGAACTGCTGTTGTAAGATTGTCATAAATTAAAACAGGAAATACTCCCCCGAAAAATGCAAAGCCATGAATATGTGCATCAAAAAAAGCCTGTTGTCTTTCGCAGGGATAACATCTTACAAAAT